>JBEKBA010000022.1:0-36198 GCA_050015635.1 Verrucomicrobiota bacterium | reverse complement strand
GTCCGCGCAATCAGAAAATCGGTTCCCCCTGAAGGTCGCCCCCAATTTTCAGATTTGCCCGGTTCGCTTCGCCCCGGCTGAAAGGGACTTCTTTGTTGTGCCATCAGGCCGCGATTGGCGCAGTCCGAAACTTAAAAAAGGAGACTTTACCATGGCGGATACCAGTCCCATTGCAATTTTCATCCATACTCATCTACTGACCAATACTGTCTTGCATCTGTTTTGCATTTTGATACGATTACAAAAAGTTGGCGAACTGGTGTTTTTTTGCATCAAATGCATTTAGGTGCTGATTAAATGTTCTTTGAAAATCAGCCATGTCCTGCTTGTGGGCAGGCGGGTCGTCGCAAAGACATTTTTGCCAAACGAACCCATTTTAACTGAAAAGTCCGCCGAAGTCCGCCGAAGTCCGACTAAAAAATCGGGTAAAACCGCTTATGTTCGCTTATGTTCGCTTATGTTCGCTTAAATCCGGGTAAATCCGACCTTTCAAAATTAAGCCCAATTAAGGTGAATCAAGCCAAATCAAGGTGAATCCAACCTAATCCAACCGGATTTGATTGGCGGCTTCGTTGTTTCGACACGCTTTGGACAGCATCAAAATTCTTCAAAAAAGCTCTTGCACTCTATTCTGCGTCTGATAATTTACGCGCTCCTCGCCGCCCGAAAGGTCGTTAGGACAGCATGTTTGCAGACCGATAACTGATTCCCAGCAGGGACAGGATTGATGGCCTGCCGACTTCAAAGTTGCTGACAAAACTTTAGTTATTATGCCAGTCAAGACATTTAGACCGCTAACGCCGTCCACGCGATACATCACGATCGCGGACTTTAGCGACATTACGAAAACGACGCCGGAGAAGTCGCTGGTCGTAACGCGCAAGAAAACCGGCGGCCGCAACCACTATGGTCGCGTGACTGCGCGCGGGATCGGCGGCGGTCACAAGCAAAAAATCCGTCTCGTGGATTTCAAACGCAACAAGCACGGCGTGGAAGCGACGGTCGCGGCGATTGAATATGACCCGATGCGTTCGGCGCGTCTGGCATTGCTCAATTACAAGGACGGCGAGAAGCGTTACATCATTGCGCCGGTGGGCATCAAGGTTGGCGGGAAAATTTCCAGCGGTCCGGCGGCTGCGCCGGAGATCGGCAATGCGCTGCAACTTAAGGCGATTCCGGTCGGCCTCGCGATTCACAACATTGAAATCATCCCCGGCCGCGGTGGACAGATGGTTCGTTCGGCGGGCGGTTCGGCGACGTTGATGTCGCGCGACGAAGGTTACGCGCAGATTCGTCTGCCTTCGGGTGAAATCCGCAAATTCAACGAAGAGTGTTATGCAACGATTGGACAGGTTGGCAACACGGAGCACGAAAATGTCGTTTTGGGCAAGGCGGGTCGCACGCGGCATCGCGGTCATCGCGGCATCACGCGCGGCGTGGCGCGCAATCCGGTTGACCATCCGAATGGCGGCGGTCAGGGCAAAAGCAAGGGCGGCGGCGGCTGGCAGCAGTTGGTGTCGCCGTGGGGCTTTGTCGCGAAGGGCGGCAAGACGCGCGCAAAATATAAATTCTCGAATCGTTTCATCGTGGTTAAGCGAAACGGTCTGCCGATGAAGAATAAATAATCATGGGACGTTCGATTAAAAAAGGTCCGTTTGTGGATTTCAGCCTGCTGGACAAAATCCAGAAGGCGAAGAGCACGAATCAAAAGACGCCGATCAAGACGTGGTCGCGCCGTTCGACAATCACGCCGGATTTTGTCGGCCTGACGTTCACCGTCCACAACGGGAAGATTTTTAATCCGGTGTTTGTGACGGAAAACATGGTCGGCCACAAACTCGGCGAATTTTCGCTGACGCGCGTGTTCAAGAAGCACGGCGCGCACACGGCCAAGGCGGAGGCCAAATAGTTCTATGGAAGCTTTTGCAATCATGAAAAACGTGCCGATGTCCGCGCAAAAGATGCGCGAAGTCGTCCGGCAAATCCAGGGGCTGCCGGCACTTGAGGCGCAGGCGGTGCTGCAGTTCGTGCCGCGCAAAGGCGCGCGACTCGCCGCCAAGACCTTGAAGTCCGCCATCGCCAACGCGGAAAACAACAAGAATCTCAAGCCGGAATCATTGCGCGTGAAAGAGGCGGTTGCCGGAACGGCGACGACGATTAAACGATTTCAGCCCAAAGCGCGCGGCTCGGCGGGGCCGATTCTCAAGCGCCGCTGCCACATCAAAATCACCGTGTCGGACGAATAATCAGCATGGGACAAAAAACAAATCCAATCGGTCTGCGTGTCGCCGTCAACAAAGACTGGCGCTCGAAGTGGTATGCCGGCAAAAAGGAATTTGGCGCGCTCCTGACCGAAGACCGCAAAATCCGCGAGATTCTGAAAAAGAAACTCGAGACGGCGTCCGTGCCGAAAATTTTAATCGAGCGCGCGACGAGCCGCTGCCGCGTCACGATCATGACGGCGCGTCCGGGCGTGGTCATTGGCCGCAAGGGTTCGGAAATTGACAAGCTCAAGGAGGAATTGAGCAAGATGACCGGCAAGGAAGTTTACGTGGACATCGTCGAGGTGAAGACGCCGGAACTCGACGCGCAACTCGTCGCGGAAAACATCGCGTTGCAACTTGAACGCCGCGTGTCGTTCCGTCGCGCGATGAAAAAGGCCCTGCAGACAGCGAGGGATTTTGGCGCGGAGGGGATCAAGATTCGTTGCGCCGGTCGTTTGGGCGGTGCGGAACTTGCACGCGTGGAAATGTATCATTGGGGTCGCGTGCCGTTGCACACGCTGCGCGCGGATATTGATTACGGTTTCGCCGAGGCACTCACGGTTTATGGCAAGCTCGGCGTGAAATGCTGGATTTGCAAAGGTGACAGCAAGCCGCAGAAAGCCACAGCGCAACCAGCGCCGGCGGCCGAAGCCGCTGCAAATTAATTTTGAAATTTTTTTGTTATGGCAATGCAACCAGCAAGAGTAAAGTTTCGCAAAATGCACCGCGGCAGCCGCGCCGGCATCGCGTCGCGCGGGCACACGGTGGCGTTTGGCGAATACGGATTGATGGCGCTGGAGCGCTGCTGGATGGACGCCAAACAGATCGAGTCGGCGCGCGTGGCAATCGCCCGCAACATGAAGCGCCACGGAAAAATGTGGATTCGCGTGTTTCCGCAAAAATCGTTCACAAAAAAGCCGCTGGAAACGCGAATGGGCAAGGGCAAAGCACCGTTGGAAGGGTGGGTCGCGGTGATTCGCCCGGCGAACGTTTTGTTTGAAGTGGACGGCGTGACGGAAGCCATCGCGCGCGAGTCGTTGCGTCTGGCGGCGACAAAACTGCCGATCAAGACGAAATTCATTTCGCGACATCGCATGAGTTGATGCGGAATTGGTTATGAAATTTGCAGAATCAAAAGACATGACGCTGGTTGAGTTGTCGGCCAAAAGCCGCGACCTGCGTCACGAAATGTTCAACCTGCGTTTGCAGCAGGCCAGCGCGCAGTTGGAAAAACCCGCGCGCCTGAGGACGTTACGGAAGGACATCGCGCGTTTAGAGACGCGCATCTCGCAACTGCGCAACAAGGTGAAAACGGTTTAATTTTTGTATGGCTGAAATTGCAAAACAACCGGAAACAGGACGCGGCAACCGCAAGGAACGCGTCGGCGAAGTCGTCTCCAACAAAATGGTCAAGACAATTGTCGTCCGCGTCGAGCGGCGTTTTCCGCACGCGCGATACAAGAAAATTGTCACCGCCTACAAGAAATTTTACGCGCACGACGAAAAGAGCGAAGCCAAAGTGGGTGATCGCGTGCGCATCGTGGAAACGCGGCCATTGTCGAAGACCAAATGCTGGCGGCTCGTGGAAGTTGTCGAGCACGGAGCGCAGGAAACGATAGTGGCGGCTTAAAAGATTTTATGTTGCAAGTTCGTTCCAGTTTGGATGTCGCGGACAACACGGGCGCAAAGGTTGCCTGGAATATCGGTGTGCTGGGCCGCAACCAGCGTTACGCCCGAATCGGCGATGTGATCAAGGTGCATATCAAGGTTGCCGCGCCGGATGGCACGGTGAAAAAAGGCGAAGTTCATGACGCGGTGGTCGTCCGCACGCGCCAGATCATTTCGCGCGCCGACGGTTCGTATCTGCGCTTTGACAACAATGCCTGTGTGATCATTGACAAGGAACTGAACCCGAAAGGCACGCGCATTTTCGGGCCTGTGGCGCGCGAGTTGCGCGACAGGAAGTTCATGAAAATTATTTCGCTTGCGCCGGAAGTGATTTGAAAAGTTTATGAAGTTTCATGTTAAAAAAGGCGAGGAAGTGGTCGTGCTGGCCGGAAAAGAGAAGGGCAAGCGCGGCAAAATCATCGCCGTGATGTCGGGCAACCAGCGCGTTATTGTCGAAGGCTTGCAATTGATCAAACGGCATACGCGCAAGAGCCAGCAGCACCCGCAGGGTGCGATTGTCGAGCGCGAGGGGACGATTCACATTTCAAATGTGATGGCGGCGGCGAATTTTGACGCGCGCGCGCAAAAACGCGGCGCAGTGGACGCGCCGGCAACGAGTTAATAAAAGTTTGTCACGGCAAAATCCGTGATGCAAAAATGAAAGCCAGACTTTACGAAAAATATACGAACGAAGTGGCGCCGGCGCTTAAAGAGAAGCGCAAATACACGAATATCCACCAGATTCCGAAGCTGGTGAAGATCGTGGTAAACATGGGGGTGAGCGCGTCGCTGGAAAAGGGTGCGGTGGAAGACGCGGCCAAAGATTTGTCGCTGATCACCGGGCGCAAGCCGGCCATCAGCAAGTCGCGCCACAGCATTGCGAATTTCAAATTGCGCGAAGGCCAGGTCATCGGCTGCCGCGTGACGCTGCGTCGCGCCGCGATGTATGAATTTTTTGACCGGCTGGTTGCCACCGCGTTACCGCGCATCCGCGACTTTCGCGGATTGTCACCGCGCAAGTTTGACGGCCGTGGGAATTACACGTTTGGCGTGAATGACCAGACGATTTTCCCGGAGATTGAACTGGATAAAATCAAACGGCAGCAGGGCATGGACGTGACGATTGTGACAAGCGCACCGACAAATGATGAGGCGCTGGAACTGTTGAAATTGATGGGTTTTCCATTCGCGGAGAAATAATTTTATGGCCAAGAAAGCATGGTTGGAGCGCAATAAGAAGAAGCAGGAGACGGTTAAGAAATTTGCCGCGCTCCGTGCCGAGCTGAAGGCGAAGAAAGATTACGCCGGTCTGTCGAAACTGCCAAGGAACGCCAGCCCGACGCGCGTGGTCAACCGTTGCTCGTTTAGCGGCCGCCGTCGCGGTTATTTGCGCAAGTTCGGCTGCTCGCGCATGACGTTCCGCGAAGCCGCGTTGAATGGTTTGATTCCCGGTATCACAAAAGCCAGTTGGTAGGCACGTTGCAATTACGATTCTGTTATGACCGATCCGATTTCTGACATGTCCGACGGTGGAATTACCACATTCGCGGATGAAGGAAAGCGTCGCGCACATTTTGAAAAAAGAAGGCTACGTCGTGGATGTGGCCGTTGATGGCAAAACGATCAAAAAATTGAAGATTCAACTCAAGTATCAGGGCAAAAAAAGCGTTATTGAAGGGCTGAAGCGCGTGAGCAAACCCGGTTTGCGCAAATATGTCGGCGCGACGGAAATTCCACGGGTGCTTGGCGGTTTGGGCGTGGCGGTGATTTCGACGCCCGAAGGCGTGATGACCGGCGCGCAGGCGCAGAAAAAAAATCTGGGCGGCGAATTGCTTTGTTACGTCTGGTAAAATTTTATGTCGCGAATAGGAAAACAGCCGATTGCCATTCCTCCGAAGGTGAAAGTGGAGGTTAAAGGGCAGAAAATTTTGGTCGAAGGCCCCAAGGGCAAGCTCGATTGGGAATTGCCGCGCCGCACGAGCCTCAAGGTTGAGGGTGGCCAGATTGTCGTGAACCGCATCGGCGATGACGCGCAGTCGAAGGCGTTGCACGGGTTGAGCCGTGCGCTTGTCAATAACATGGTCAAGGGCGTGGCCGAAGGTTTTGTCAAGAAACTTGAAATTCAAGGCGTCGGTTTCAAGGCCACCGTTCAAGGCAAGGTTGTGAACCTCGCCCTCGGTTATTCGCACCCGGTCAACTACAACATCCCCGACCAGATCAAGGTGACAGTCGAGGAAAACACGAAGTTGACGATTGAAGGTCCGGACAAAAAGGTTGTCGGTCAGGTTGCCGCGGAAATCCGCGCGTTTTATCCGCCGGAACCTTACAAGGGCAAGGGTGTCCGCTATGTGGGCGAACACGTCGAGCGCAAGGAAGGCAAGACGGTTCAGTGATGATTTTAGTTCACGGCCAAATCCGTGGACGCAATGAAATGAGAACGGAAAAAAAGCAAAAATTGGCGCAACTTCGCCGCTGGCGCGTGCGCAAAAAAATTACCGGGTCCAAAACGCGTCCGCGCATGGCCGTGTGTTTCACGAATGAAAACATCCACGTCCAGTTCATTGACGATGAGGCGGGCGTGACGATGGCCGCGGCATCGACGTTGGGCAAGTCCGCGGCGAAGGATTTGGCGGCGAACGTCAGGGGCGCGAAAAAGATTGGCGAACTCGCGGCGAAAAGCGCTTTGGACAAGGGCATCAAGGAAGTAGTGTTCGACCGTGGCGGCGCACGTTATCACGGCAAGGTCAAGGCGCTGGCGGATGCCGCGCGCGAAGCCGGACTTAAATTTTAACCTGAACCAAAAAGAAAACTGTGGCTGAACCCAATAAAACTATAGGTGGAGAGCAACGCGGCCCCCGCGGTCGCGGTGGCCGTCGCGGCAGACCCGCCGGCGAAGGGCCGGAATTTTCAAGTGACGGCGGCAATTCGGAAGAATTGATGGAGAAAGTTGTCTTCATCAACCGTTCGTCGAAAGTTGTCAAGGGCGGACGCCGGTTTAATTTCAGCGCGCTCGTCGTCGTGGGCGACAAACGAGGTCGTGTCGGCTATGCGTTGGGCAAAGCCAGTGAAGTGGCCGATGCGATTCGTCGCGGCGGTGAACTTGCGCGCAACCAGATGGTTTTTGTTTCACTCAAGGACGTGACGATTCCACACGAGGTTTTTTCCTCATTTGGCGGCGCGAAGATTTTACTGCGTCCGGCGTCGCCGGGAACGGGCATCATCGCGGGCAAAACGATTCGCGCGGTTTTGGAATCCGCCGGCGTGAAGGATATATTAAGCAAATCGCTTGGTTCCAGCAATGCGGCCAACGTCGTGAAGGCGACGCTCAAGGCGTTGTTGAGCCTGCGATTGCGCGAGGAGATTTACAAAAGCCGCGGCCTGGAAATTAAAAAAGTGGAAACGCCAAAAGCGCCTGAAGCAATTCCGGCGACGGCCTGATTTTTATGCGATTGCACAATCTGAAACCTCGTCCGGGCGCGAAACATCGCACCAAACGTCTGGGTCAGGGCGAATCCAGCGGCCACGGCAAAACCAGCGGACGCGGCGGTAAAGGCCAGACGGCGCGCTCCGGCAGTTCGATCCGCATCGGCTTTGAAGGCGGCCAGATGCCGCTCATCCGCCGCCTTCCCAAGCGCGGTTTCAACAATGCGCGGTTTGCAACGATATATCTTGGCGTGAACGTCGGCGACTTGAACCAATTTGACGACGGCGCGCGGGTGGACGAAACGGTGTTGCGTGCCGCCGGTCTGGCGAATGGTCGCGCCGCTGGAGTCAAAATTCTCGGGGAGGGTGAGTTGTCCAAAAAACTCACGGTAAGTGCGAGCGCCTTCAGCGTTTCCGCGAAGGCAAAAATCGAAGCCAAAGGCGGCGCGTGCGAAATCGTCCGCCGCAAACCCGCCGGATCGGCAAAGACTTGACGCGGGGCTGATTCATGTTCCGCTCCATCGCCAACACGTTTGCCAACTGCTTCAAAATCCCGGAGCTGAAGTCGCGGATTTTATTCACGCTGGGCGTTCTGGCGATCGTGCGGGTGATGGCTTACATCGTCATTCCGGGATTGGACGGGCACGCGCTGGGGGAATTCTTGAATGCCCATTCCCACGGTGCGGCCGGTCTGTTGGGGATGTATAATATGTTTGGCGGTGGCGCGCTTGGAAATTGCGCGATCGGTGCACTCGGCATCATGCCTTACATCAGCGCGACGATCATCATCCAATTGCTCACGGCGGTCCTGCCGAAATTAAGCAAACTCGCGCGTGAAGAAGGTGGCCGCGCGAAAATCATCCAATACGGGCGTTATCTGACAGTTCTGATTTGCCTCATCTACGGCGTGGTGACGGCCAAAAGCTGGGAAACCCCGGAGAAAGTTTTCAGCGGCTTTCAAGGCCAGCTTGTGCTGGTTGACAATCACGCTTGGTATTTATTTCAAACCGTGACCATTATGACAACCGGCACGATGCTGCTTATGTGGCTCGGTGAACAAATCACCGAGCGTGGCATCGGTAACGGCGTATCGCTGATCATCACCGTCGGCATCGTGGCGCGCCTGCCATTCGCGGTGGTGGCGCTCAAAGATATGTTCTGGCCCGGCGGCGGAATTGAAGCGAATTATCACATCATGGGCACGGGCATCATGTTGCTCGCTTTGCTGGCTATGGTCATCGGCGGAGTCATCGCAATTACGCAGGCGCAGCGAAAAATCCCCGTGCAATACGCGCAACGCGCCGTCGGACGCAAAATGTATGCGGGCGGAACGTCGTTCATGCCGTTGCGCGTGAATTACTCCGGCGTCATGCCGATCATTTTCGCGCAATCCATCATGATGTTTCCACCGCTGCTTTTCACATGGCTGGCAACTTCCATCCCGGTACCTTTTTTACAGGATTTTTTCCGGGGAATGGTGCAGATGCTTAGTTCCGGCTCGATGCTTTACCTGATGTTATACGCGCTGATGATTTTGTTCTTTTCGTATTTCTGGGTGGCGACGCAGTTCAACGAATTACAAATCGCCGACGACTTGAAAAAAAACGGCGGCTACATTCCCGGCGTGCGTCCGGGGCAGGGCACGAGCGATTATCTTCACAAGGCGATGAGCCGCATTACGCTGGCGGGCGCGATTTTCCTGACCATCATCGCTACAATTCCAATCATTATGCAGAAGCAGATGAACATTCCGCAGGACGTTTCACAATTTTTTGGCGGCACGAGCATTTTGATTACGGTTGGTGTTTTGCTGGACACAATGCGGCAGGTTGAATCGCATTTGATGATGCGTCACTATGACGGCTTTCTGAAAAAAGGCCGGTTGCGCGGACGTTTTTAATGGCGCGTTTGTGAAAGGCAGAATGATTATATTGAAAAGCGAACGCGATCTGGAACTGATGCGGCCGGCGTGTGCGGTTGCGGGTAAAATTTTGGACGAAATCGCCGCATTCATCAAGCCTGGCGTGACAACGCTGCAGGTGGACAAATTTGCGGCGGCGCAAATCAAAGTGCACGGCGCGAAAAGCGCGTTTTTGGGCTATCGCAAATATCCGTGCCACACTTGCATTTCGGTGAATGACGAAGTGGTTCATGGATTGGCGAATGAACGCGAATTGCGTTTCGGGGACATTGCAAGCGTGGATGTAGGTGTGATATTTAAAGGGTTTGTCGGCGACAATGCCCGGACGTTTGCGGTGGGTGGTTGCGGCGTGCTGGCGCAACGGTTGATGGACGTGACGGAACACGCGCTTTACGAAGGCATCACAGCGGCGGTTTCGGGAAATCGTGTGACGGACATTTCCCGCGCGATTCAAAATTACGTCGAAGGCAACGGTTTCAGCGTCGTGCGCGAGTTTGTCGGCCACGGTGTCGGACGTTCGATGCACGAAGAACCGCAAGTGCCAAATTTTGTTGATCCGAAGAGTAATCAAAAGCTCCGCGCGGGCATGACCTTGGCGATTGAGCCAATGGTCAACGCCGGTTCGCCCGGCGTAAAAATTTTAAAAGACGGCTGGACAGTGATCACGCAAGATGGTTCACTATCCGCTCATTTTGAACACACGGTTTTGATTACCGAAAATAAACCGGAGATTTTAACATGCCCGGAGACGAAACCTTTCAAGTTGAAGGTCGCGTGATTGAGGTTTTGCCGAACGGCACCTGTCGCGCGGAATTAAAAAATGGCCACCAATTGACGGCGTTTGTGGCGGGACGGGCAAAGCGGAATTTTGCCGGGTTGAAATCCGGTGACAAAGTGAAATTGCGATTGACGCCTTACGATTTGTCCGTGGGACGGATTTTGGTTGAAACGAAAATGATTTAAAGAATGAAGGTTCGCGCGTCAGTAAAAAAAATGTGTGAGCACTGCAAGGTGATACGCCGTCGCGGTGTCATCCGCGTGATTTGCACGAACAAACGTCACAAACAGCGTCAGGGTTGATTTAATTTATGGCACGCATCATTGGTGTGGAAATTCCGCCGAACAAGCGCATAGACATTGCGCTACGGTACATTTATGGCATCGGTCCGGTCAACGCCAGGGAAGTTCTTGAGCGGGCGAACATTAATCCCGCGATCCGCGCCAAGGATTTGACTGAGCAGCAGCTTTCGCAAATCGTCCATGCGATTCAGGAAGGCAGATACGTCATCGAAGGCGACCTGCGCCGTGAAATCGGTATGAACCTCAAACGGCTGCAAGGCATCAAATGTTATCGCGGCGTCCGGCATATGCGCGGATTGCCCGTGCGCGGCCAGCGTACGCAGACCAACGCCCGCACGCGCAAAGGCCCGCGCAAGACCGTCGGTGTGCAGCGTAATCCGAACGCCAAGACCGGTATCCACTAAAATTTTGATTTGTTATTATGGCTGAAGAAAAGAAAAAATCTGCCCCCAAAAAAGAGGCAACCCCAGCCGCTGTCAAAACAGCGGAGGAAAGATCGGCTAAAAAGACCGCGCTAGTTGCCGAAGTTCCGGCGGGCGAAACGCCGGTTGTTGCCGTGGCGCCGACTGCGGCTGAACTTTTGGGCGAAGACGCCAATGCCAAAAAAGTCATCAAGGCGAAGCATGCGAAAAATGTGGTCGCGGGAGTCGCGAACATTTTGGCCACGTTCAACAACACGCAAGTCACCATCACCGACGCGCATGGGAATCTCATCGGCTGGTCAAGTGCCGGTCGTGCTGGGTTCAAAGGTTCGCGCAAAAGCACTGCTTACGCCGCGCAGCAAGTCGCGCAGGATGCCGCGCGCCAGGCGATGGCGCATGGCATGAAGGAAGTCGAAATCCGCGTTAAAGGCCCCGGCTCCGGTCGCGAATCAGCGATTCGCGCGCTTCAAGCCATCGGTTTGGAAATCAGCTCGATCAAGGACGTGACTCCGATTCCACACAACGGTTGTCGTCCACGCAAAAAGCGTCGCGTGTAATTCAATCAAATTTTAACCACCAACCATCAACTTTAACAATGGCTCGTTACACAGGTCCCCGCGTTCGCATTAGCCGCCGATTCGGTCTCCCGATTTTTGGCCCGTCAAAATATCTTGAGCGCCGCAACTACGGTCCCGGCGTTCACGGCCCGAAGTCGCGCCGCAAACACACTGATTATGGTCTCGGGCTGATTGAGAAGCAAAAGTTCCGTTATTACTACGGTTTGATGGAACGCCAGTTTCGCGGAGTTTATGAAAAGGCCCTCAAGCGGCGCGGCGTCACTGGCGAACAGATGCTCCAGATTTTGGAGACGCGCCTCGACAACGTCATCTTCCATCTCGGTTTTGCGAATACTCGCGCCGCCGCGCGCCAGATGGTTTCGCACGGTCACGTCATGGTCAAAGGCCGCAAGGTCAACGTGCCGTCGTATGCCCTGAAGGTGAACGACGTGATCGAAGTCAAAAAAAACAATGTGTCGCGCCAGTTGGCGACGAAAAATCTGGAAGTGGCCACAAGCCGCTCGGTGCCGGATTGGTTGTCGTTGAACAAGGAAGAGTTCAAGGGCATAGTAATGCGGATTCCGACACGCGACGAGATTCAGCCGATTGCAAACGAGCAGGCTGTCGTCGAATTTTATTCCCGCTAAACAGCAAACATAAAAAAAACAATTACACGGATTCCTTCGATTGTGGGAATAATCGCCGGGGGAATCAGATTAAAATTGTTGAAAGGAAAATATGCCAGTCAGACTCGGACGTTTCGAAATGCCAAAACGGTTGCAGAAGGACGAAGCAACCGCCACCGCAACTTATGCGAAATTTATCGCCGACCCGTTTGAAACCGGTTACGGCCATACTATCGGCAACTCGCTTCGCCGCGTGCTGCTTTCGTCGCTCGAAGGCGCGGCCATCACCTCGTTGAAGGTGGACGGCGCGATGCATGAGTTTGCCACGATTGACGGCGTGGTCGAGGACGTGACCGACATTGTTTTGAATTTGAAGAGAGTTAAATTCAAAGCCCACACGCGCGATTCGCAAACGCTTATGCTTTCGGTGAACAAGGAAGGTGAAGTCACCGCCGCTGACATTCAGCTCAATCAAAACGTCGAACTAGTCAATCTCGACCAGATTATCTGCACACTCGATAAAAAGAAAAAATTTGAAATGGAGTTGGAAGTGAAGGTTGGGCGTGGTTTTTGTCCAAGCGACGAAAACAAAAAGCCCGGCCAGGCCATCGGCATTATCGCCATTGACTCGCTGTTTTCGCCCGTGACGCGGGTGCGTTATGCCGTCGAGGCTGCGCGCGTCGGCAACCGTACGGACTACGACCGTTTGATTTTGGAAATCTGGACGGACGGACGGCTCACGCCCGATGACGCGCTCACGCAGGCGTCGGCGATTTTTGCGCATCACCTCGATGTGTTTGTCAGTTACGACAAGAACGCGATTGAATTCGAGGAAGCCGCCGACAAACAGGACGACGAGAAGATGAAGATGAAGAAGCTGCTCAACATGAGCGTCAACGAAATCGAGTTGAGCGTCCGCGCGGCCAATTGTTTGAATAACGCGAATATCACCACCGTCGGTCAGTTGGCGCTGAAGAGCGAGCAAGAAATGCTCAAATATCGTAACTTTGGCAAGAAATCGCTGAACGAGATCAAGGACAAGTTGACCGCATTGGGTCTCGCACTCGGCATGAATTTCGAGCCGGGCTTGATTGACAACGCGCCGAAGGAAGAGCCGGCGGCAAATTAGGGAAGTTATGCGACACTTAAAACGAACGGCCAAACTGGGCCGCACCTCCGGGCATCGCAACGCGATGCTGGCGAACCTTGTTTGCAGCCTCATCAAGCATCGGCGCGTGACGACGACTTTGGCGAAGGCCAAGGCCGCGCGTTCTGTCGCGGAAAAACTGGTCACGCTCGGCAAGAGCGGCACGCTTCACGACCGCCGACTTGCGGTGGCGAGGCTGCATCAGGAAGACGCGGCGAAAATTCTTTTCAAGGAAATCGCTCCTGCGTTCAAGGAACGCAACGGCGGTTACACGCGCATTGTGAAAATGAACCAGCGTCAGGGGGATGCCGCGACACTCGCGATTTTAGAGTGGGTTGATTTTGCAGTTGAAGCTCCGGTCACAATCGAACCTACTCCTGCGGCTGAAACCAAGCCGGAAGAAAAAAAAGCTTAAACTGGACTTTTGAAAATCATCGGTCCCGTTCGCAAAAACTGGCTTTTCGCTCTTAACCACTCGCACTGGCGTATTCCTCGTCGGTCTTCAAATCGAGGCCCATCAAAATGTAGTCGTGCGAAATGGCCTGCATATCCTTGACGTAATCTTCGAGCCGGAGAAGCTGGCTGAAACCGAGCATGGCGAACATATGGATCGCCGCCTCCTGTTCGCCGATGAATTCCGCCTCGACCTTTTCCAGACCCGCACGCCGTGCGATATCTACGATTTCAGCAATGAGGGCGCGCGCCAGCCCGCGTCCGCGAAATTCGGGATGCACGAGTACGCTCACGCGCCCGACGTGCCGTTTCCAGCCGCCGAGCTGCTGGTGCAACGTCGCGTCGCCAACGATTTTGCCGCCTACCAACCCGACCAGCGGCAAATTGCGACCGTAATCAATGTTCCGGCACCAATCACGGATTATCTTGAGATCTGTCACGCGATGCTTGATGAACATGCGTTCGGGTTCGGGAATGTCGAGGAACAGTTGGTGAAAATCCTTTTCATCATTCGGCTGCAACGGGCGCAACGCGGCTTTTTTGCCGTCCTTGAGCGCGACGGTTTTTGGAAACTTCTGGAGTTCAAGTTCAATACTGAATGACATGGGAATCATTTCGGTTTCAATCGCACTCTGTGTCAAATCCTGCGCACCCGCAACTTAATAAAGCCGCGACGATTCACCAGTGATACCGTCGGCGCGATGCAAAATCACCGGATCAATGCTCCAGCGCGAGGCCAGCAGCGAGACTTTTTCCATATTCTCCACCGCACTTTCATTGGTTGTCCAGAACTCTGCGTCGGAATTCTCGCCGTAGCCGAAGCATTTCATCCCCATTTCGATTTCCGCCATGGTTTTCGCGCCCTGGTTCCAGACCGTTTCACCCGCCCAGGCATACGCGCGCGTCACGTAGGCGTCATCCATCCGCACCCACGCGTGATGGGCGGAAAATTTTTCCGCGTGGAAAAACTGGACGTGCCCGAGCTTGCGGCTCAACACGGCCAAAAAACGGAAACATTCATCCACGTCGTCGCCCGGATTGGGCAGCCCGGGGCCGGTGACAATGACCCAGCCGTTCACGCGCTGGCTGATGAAAAACTCATCCTCGTTTGCCAGCACCATGCGCACCGCTTCAGGTTCGAGCGAGCGGATGGCGAGCCAGTTTACTGGACGCCGCGCGGACTGGGAATGAAGTGGCGGCAATTTTTGGATTTGATCAAACGATTGATTTAACGCGTGCGCCCGGCGATGCAAGACGATCATCCAGACGAAAATGCCACACGCAACGCCCAGCGCCAGCATATGCACCGCGAGGAGCATTAACGGAACTGTGTCCGCAGTATTCACAGGGCGAATTTACGCCTATGCAGGGCAGGCGCAATAAAAATTTCAACCGAAACCGGATTCCAGCCATTCGAGATATTTTTCACTGCCCGCGCTCAAGGGTAGCACAAGAAACTCCGGCGTGTCGTAAGGATGTCTGGCAAGGATCAATTTTTCCAGCGCGGCCAGCTTCGACTTCCGCGTTTTTAAAACCAGCAGCACTTCCGCGTCCGATTCGATTTTTCCACGCCACCAGTAATGTGATTCGATTCGCGGAACCAGATTCGCACAGGCTATCAAGCGCTCCTGCAACGCGGCCCCGGCCAGCGTGCGTGCGCTTTTCAAATCCGGCGCTGTAACCAGAACGACGGCGGATTTCGTGGCGGATTTCATCATCAGCTTTTCTGCACAGAAATTTTTGCCGCGCCCTTTTTAAGTGTCAAGCATTCGCTGATGACGGCAATCAATGCACTTACCATTGTCGCTGAACTCAAAGAAAGCCTCACATTGCAGGTCGAGTTATGATTTTGCGCAATTGCCGGAAACCTTTGAGCAGACTTGGTCCGGGCTGTAGAATGTGTGCGGATTTAATTTCGTGGACATGGCCATTGCGAATGGCGGGCATGACATTCCAACCCGGCCGCCAGCAAATTGCGTCGAGGCTGGCTTTCTTGCCGCACCAACTCGCAATGATGATGTCCGGCTGGCGACGGATGATTTCGTCGCCGGTAACAACCCGGTCGGGTGCGCGTGAACGGTTTCGCAATTCAGGAAAGATGTCTTCGCCGCCTGCCGCTTCAATCAATTCGCCCACCCAACGAATGCCACTGATGAACGGGTCGTTCCATTCCTCAAAATAAACCTTCGGACGTTTCAGCCTGTGTTGTCGGCGGCCAAAAATTTCCGCGCGCATTTTACCGGCAAGTTTTTGCGCCTGCGTTTCACGTCCGATGACGCGGCCAATCAGCAAAATCGTCTCAAAAACTTCGGCGAGGGAGCGCTGGTTGGTCGCCAGCACGGTATGCCCGCGCCGGACCAATTCTTTTGCGGCTTCCGCCTGCACGTCGGAAAAGGCGATGACGAGATCGGGCTTGAGCGCGTCCACCTTGTCAAAGTTGACTCTGGAAAATCCGCTGACACGTGGTTTGCGCCGTGCGGCGTGCGGTTCAACCGCAAAGCCGGTGACGCCGGCAATCCGGTCGCCACAACCGAGCTCAAAAATGATTTCAACAGCCTCGGCACTCAAACAGACGATGTGGGACGGATATTGCTTTGCCATGCGCGACGAATAGCAGCCGGGTCACGTTGGGGCAACAGCATCCTCAAACCGGGTAACAATGTGACTTAGTGAAAGAACGCAACGGTATTGCTGCAAAAACTCATCCCACACCCGTAAGGGTGTGGGATGAATCAGGGTTGGCTTTGATTAAATTCGCTAAAATAATACTAAAATCTTCACGTTAATTTTCTTACCAGACAATGAGAACAACCCACGGCTCCAAGCCGAACACGAATGTCGTCATTTCCTGAAACGTCGCGCGCAAGCCAAAACGCCGAAACCAAGTAAAAGACATCCGGAAGTCGCCGGTTCGGGGACTACAGTCGGGTGGAACGATTGCTCGACATCAGACAAACCAACTAATTGACCAGCTAACGCAGCAATCTGTATGTCCTTGGTGACATCCAACTGCTGCTCGGGACTGAAATTAAGGTTGTCACCGGGCTCCGCTGGAGGATCGCTCAAATCGGTCGGATTTAGTGTGAGTGTTGAATTACCTACAATTTCTTGGAGAGTGGGGGAGTAAACGGTCTCGCCGATTATGATCTGGCCACCGGAAGGCAGTGCATTCGGTGTATATTGCTGATCAATCATTGAGATTGATCCTGAATTCGCGGTGACAGTATAAGTTAAATCTAAATCCCCAAGGAGAGTGGATGCGCCTGTAAGGTTGTCTACGGTTAGTCCCCCATTCCAATTCAAGTAATACACCCCACCCATAATGGATGCTGTAACAGTCAAGCCAGTAGCTTCTGTAGCCAACTCACTGGCATCAGCCTCCGAAGCAACATAACCGAAATCGCTAAACGTATCATTGCCAATGGTGAGAGAATTGTAGTTTCCAGTGGGATTGACCAGATCGCTCAAGGTATCGGTAGTAACAGCTTGAACTGTTTGAACCTGTATCAGCATAACTATTGCCGCAGCAAGCCCTACTGCCGACACTGTCATTCGTATTTTCTTTACTACTTCTGTTATTCTCATTTTCATATTTTTAAGGGTTCAAATGAACCATATGTCACAATGCCAGCATAAATCTTAAACGGGACACAAAACCGGAAAATTTTCCTACCCGCCCGGCATCCCTTCTGGTTGGTCTTGCGTTGCGTTTGAATTCTGCCGACTGGTTCACCGGTTCGCCCAAATTAGTGGTTACCTGCACGCACCGGTCATCCCACAATTCTATCATCCGTAAATCTTTCGCATTGGTCACTTCCAAGTCCGGCAGCCCATGCTGGGCGAGCCATTTTTTCACTGCGGCAACCTGTCTGGGTGCGGAGGCGCGGGCGGTGAAGATTTTCACGGTTTTTCCCTCGGCTATCCATTTCTTCACGCGGTTCAACATCGGCTTGATGGGGCTGCCGATTTCATCCAAACTCCTGTTTCCCAAGTCATGCGCCAGCGTTCCGTCAAGATCAACGCCAATCCACGGAGAGCTGCCATATCGTACCTGCGTCTTGTCGGTGTATTTCTGGCCGCATCTGCGGCATACGCTCATGAAACGTCCGTCATCAGCCCAGAAAGGACGCAATTCCTCGCCACAACACGCCAACCCCGTATGAGTAAAAAATTCGGTGTCAATCTCATCCTGCCCAATGACCGATAAGCGCGAACCGCCATTTGCCAAATCAACACTTCCTCCCATGCTTCGGCAAACGACCTCCGGGTGTGAACGTACTGAACTGTTCAATATGTCATTCATATGTCATTTTCCTGGGCAGTCATCTTCCTAGGCAATACTGTCTTGTTTCACGACGTAATCTTCGCCTAAAACGCTATCTTTACAATCAATAGATATTTACAATCAGCGGTAAGTTGTTCACACGGCTTTTTGAATATTTACGAAGGAGATGAATTATTCACAAATTAGGTGAAACAGTATCACACAGTAGAAAAGTTATTCTCAATTTTTGAAAGTTATTCACAAACTGCAACAATTAATTGACAAAATGATATTGTTAAATTATAAGTAAGGGAGAGTTTAATAGGGCAGATGTCTCAAAGTCAGACTTTGCGCAGACGAAAGCAAAGTATGATATGGAGAAATAAAAGTTGTCACAAAATCTGCTATGAAGTTTGTTTGACTTGCGGATAGTTGTTCTGCCCTGGCAGTAAACACTCGCGGGTTTTTTGGATGTCTATGACGCACAGCAGTGTCATCCAGCAGGCGAGTCAATCGCCCCGGGAACAAGGCAATGGGGGACGGGCGCATTCATCTATATTCGGGACTCTGGCAAAGCTGGCCTGCAAGTGTTCGACGAAGAACGACGTGGACTTCTTGATTAAAAAGGATCGAGTCGTTTGCGCTTCTTGTGGCCGTCAGGTTTTATGTGTTCCGCCTGTGGTTGGAATTTACATGGCTGCCTGCGATTGCTGCGCTTCCGTTGCGATTAAATCTACTTTTGTTTTGGATTCGCAGGGCACTTATACTTGCACTTGGTGTGGTCGAACACGGTAGGCCAATTTAAATCCTTCAATTGGATATGTGGGCAACATCGAAGTGCAGCCTCAGGAAGGCAACGGCGCGCGAAAGCTTCAATTAACCGTGAAAGTTGAGAAATAAAAGATTGCCATTACGCTTAACTTTACTAATCTCTAAAACTTTTTGCAAGACGCTGAATCGTCAGCTTGCAGAGAAAAACGGCCTTCAATTCACGCGTTCGTGTGAGCGGGGAGTGGCCAGAACAACATTAAAATTAATCCCGTGTTCCGCGGGATGGTTCGCTCCGGCGAATTTTTAACCAAAGGAAAAATTGTGTTAAGCATCGGTGTAAAAGAATTGTTGGAATCGGGCGTCCATTTCGGACACCAGACAAAGCGTTGGAATCCCAAGATGAAGCCGTTCATCTTCGACGCGCGCAACGGCATTCACATCATTGACCTCTCGAAAACGCTCACGCAGCTCGAAGCCGCGTGCGATTTTCTTTCCGCAACCGTCCGCAAAGGCGGGAAAGTTCTGTTTGTCGGCACCAAAAAACAAGCGCAGCAATGCGTCAAGGAAACTGCGAAGGAATGCGGCCAGTTTTTTGTCACCGAACGCTGGCTCGGCGGCACGATGACAAATTTCAACACCATCAAATCCTCCATCAAGCGGCTCAAGGAAATCGAGAAGATGGACGCGGATGGTTCGATCAACAATTACGTCAAGCAGGAGCAGGCGATGATACACCGTGAAGGTGCGCGCCTGAATAAATATTTCGACGGCATCCGCGCGATGGACAAGATCCCCGCTGCGCTGTTTATTGTGGACATCAAGCGCGAACACAACGCCGTGGCCGAGGCGCGCAAACTGAAAGTCCCCATCGTCGCGCTTGTGGACACTAATTCCGATCCCGACCTTGTGGATTATCCAATTGCGGCGAACGACGACGCGATCCGCTCCGTGCGCATGATCATGGCGACGGTCGGCCAGTGTATCACACGGGCGCAGGCGGAATTTGAATCAAAGCGCTCGCGTCATCCCAATGCGCAGGAAAGTGCGCCGGCTGAAAAATTTGAATCGGCGGAGGCGGTTGAAATCGCCGCCGGCGATGATCCGTCCACGCCGGAAAGTTCGCCGGCATAAGTTTAATTGGGGCGCGATCTTTTCCGCGCTTAACATCCAACGTTCAACAGGAATAATTTGTATGGCTGAAATCACTGCCGCAACCGTCGGCAAGCTCCGCGAAATGACCGGCGCGGGTTTGATGGATTGCAAGAAAGCCCTGGTCGAATCGAAGGGCGATTTGGACGCCGCTTCGGATTATTTGCGCAAAAAAGGCGTAGTATCCGCCGCGAAGAAGGCGGATCGTGCGGCGAACGAAGGCGTCATCGCGCAGCACATCGCGCCCGGCGCGAAAGTCGGCGTGCTGGTGGAAATCAATTGCGAGACGGATTTTGTCGCCAAGAACGAAAGTTTCCGCGCGTTCTGCGACGACATCGCAAAAAAACTCGCGGCGAATCCGAGCGCAGATTTGGAGGCCGACCGCGTCGCCGTCGTGGCGAAAATTGGCGAGAACATTTTGATTTCGCGGCATCAACGCATCGAGGTCAGTGGCAATGGACTTGTGGCTGCGTACATTCACACCGGTGCAAAAGTTGGCGTGCTCGTTGAAGTCGGCGCGGGCAAGGCGGAGACGACGGTAAAGGAGGAATTCAAGCAACTTGTGCGTGACATCACGCTGCAAATTGCGGCGGGACATCCGCACACGGTTTCGCGCGAGCAGGTCGCACCCGAAGTCATCGCGAAGGAACGCGAAATCGCCGCGCAATCCGACCGCTTGAAAGGCAAGCCGGCGCAGGCGTTGGAAAAAATCCTGACGGGAATGCTCGACAAATTTTTCCAGACCCACTGTCTCGTGGATCAGGGTTTCGTGAAACGTAATTCCGAGGTCAGCGTGAAGGAACATGTCGCGCAAGTCGCGAAACAGCTCGGCGACGAAATCACAATCCGCCGGTTCGTACGGTTTCAAGTCGGTGAAAGTGCGTAAAATTCTCGAAAGAAATTGCAAAGGCGTCCAGCATTGGACGTCCTTTTTTGTTTTTCGAAATCAGTATAATGTGGGATTAGACGTTTGTTCATCGAAGGATTTGGTTATCAAGCGCAAATCGTCGTCTCGGAAGTCTTGAAGGTGTTTAGGCCATACAGCGCAATGCGTGGATTTGGGATTCTTGGGTCGCTTGCGACTCTTGTATAGCATGAATGTAATTTCTTGGAGGTCGCAGAGACAGAAGATGTAGAACTCGTCTGTCCCATCGTGGCGGAGCAAGATGTAGATACGAATAAGGTCGGGGATCGTGAGGCACTTCTTGCCGCGAACCTTTTGAACGTCGCCAACATGCTTGATGTCGAGAAAGGTATCTGCCTTGTATTGCCACGATGAACCTTTATTGATGGCTTTGACCTGGATTGGGACCGCATGGCCGTGTCTGTCGGCGGCGAGGATGTCAAAGAGCGGGACGTTTCCGGCGAACGGTGAAGCAACGTAGCCCATCCGTCCTAGCTTGGCGGCGACCAAATGCTCGCCGATTTGCCGTGTGAGTTGGTTAGAAAGTCCGGTTTGCTTGGTGGATGGAATGATAAGCTTGCCTATTGTTGAATTGCAAGTTTGCTGTCTATTACGATCTCGAATTTGACTTTGCGCTTTGAAAATTTGTCTGTCCAGAGAATTTTTCACAGCGTCTTTGATTTGACGATTCAGGGCGCGGCTGTTAAACATTTTGCGATGCTCTGCGTGCTTCAATTTTTATGACGATGGCCAAAAGACCAAGGTTTTCCCGCATCCTGCTCAAGTTGAGCGGCGAATCACTCGGCGACGCGCACGGTGTCGGAATTTCGCCCGAAGCGGTGCAGCACATGGCCGGGCAAATCCGCGAGGTGCGTGAATTGGGTGTGCAGGTGGTCGTGGTCGTCGGCGGCGGGAATATTTTTCGCGGCTTGAGCGGCAGCGAGCGCGGCATTGAGCGTGCGACAGGCGATTATATGGGGATGCTCGCGACGGTCATCAACGCGCTGGCGTTGCAGGATGCGCTGGAAAAACTCGGCGCACCAACGCGCGTGCAAAGCGCGATTGCGATGTCGCAGCTCGCCGAGCCGTTCATCCGCCGTCGTGCGGTGCGGCACTTGGAAAAGGGCAGGGTGGTGATTTTTGGCGGCGGCACGGGCAATCCGTATTTTTCGACCGACACGGCGGCGGCGTTGCGCGCGAATGAAATCGGCGCGGAAGTGATTTTGAAGGCAACCAAAGTGGATGGCATTTATGATTGCGACCCGAAGAAAAATTCGAAGGCGAAACGGTTCGCAAAGATTTCTTATCTTGATGCCCTGCAACGCCGGCTGCAAGTCATGGATTCAACAGCGTTCTCTCTGTGCATGGACAATAAGATGCCGATCATCGTTTTTGATTTTTCCAAATCGCACAATTTGAAGCGTGTTGTTCTGGGTGAAAAGATTGGAACGCTGGTAAGCTAGCGGCGGAAAATTTCATGCCCGAACTTCCCGAAGTCGAAGTCCTCGCGCGGCATTTGCGCCCGTTGCTTCACGGCAAGATAATCCGCAGCGTGGATGTGCGGCGCGGGAAAGTTTTAAGACCGACTTCAACGCGGGAATTTCAAAAAATTTTGACCGGGGCAAAATTCATAAATTTGTCGCGTCGCGGAAAATATCTTCTATTTAAGCTTTGTTGCAAAACTTCGGCCAAGCCTGTGATATTGCTTGGCCATCTTGGCATGACTGGCCGGATGTTTCTGGCTCGGAAAAATAAGAAGCTTCCGAAACATACGGCGGTCGTTTTGGATTTGGGTGGCAGAAATTTCATATACGAAGACATGCGCTATTTTGGGCGATTGACGTTGGACGTTTCTGCGGTTGCGAAATTGGGGCCGGAACCGTTGAGCAAAAATTTCCAGCCGGAAACATTCGCGCAATCACTGAAACGTTCGCGCCAGCCAATCAAAATCAAATTGCTTGACCAAAGTCTGGTCGCGGGAATCGGGAATATTTATGCGAGTGAAGCTTTGTTCCGTTCGCACATTTCGCCAAAGCTGCCGGCAGACAAATTAACATTGGCGCAAACGGAAAGATTATGGTGCGCGGTTCGTGAAGTTTTG
This sequence comes from Verrucomicrobiota bacterium, assembly GCA_050015635.1. GTDB lineage: Bacteria > Verrucomicrobiota > Verrucomicrobiia > Limisphaerales > UBA11358 > UBA11358. Next base: position 13,448 of record JBEKBA010000022.1, on the reverse strand, counting down.
GCCGGGGCAATTAAATTTGGCGGCACCGTCCCGCTGAAATTCGCCGGTGGAAAATCGGACGGATTTTTTTATTATGGCCGCGCAGCAGACGCACCGAATTTTTATGAAGATCGATTGTGGGTTTATGACCGTGCGGGAAAACCTTGTTTGAATTGCAGTCATTCAATTAAACGCATCGTGCAGGCCGCGCGCAGCACGTTTTATTGTCCGCATTGCCAAAAAGTCGTGATGAAATCAGTTTGACCATACATGCGCTGGTTTGTAGATTACGCGCCCATTTGCGATCCAGAGTAGCTCAATGGTAGAGCACGCGGCTGTTAACCGTGTGGTTGCAGGTTCGAGTCCTGCCTCTGGAGCCAATGCATCCCATAGAAAGAACTTCGTTTCTGCGATTTTCGCCAAGCCCTATTGGACAGGTATATTCAATTTCCGCCTCTGAATCCTTAATGTTTATGCGTCTGATAAACGAAGTCAAAAATACTTTTCGGCTCATAATGCTTCCCTCATTTAAATGTTATTCAAAACTTCACGGTTGGACTCACTGCTTGTATCGGCGAGGAAACTTACTTATACTGATGATACATGTCCCATAACTCGGTTGATTTCTGTCTGACTGGACTGCTTAAGAAGCAAGCAGGGATGAGTTTACGCGTTGCCATCCTCGAAGATTGCCGTATTTCGGCCATCTTGCTGATGGTCTTGGCAATGTTGACATGGACTGATTCGAGTCGGGCGGTTCTTTTGTGGAGCGACTTGGGCGCCACTCCAGTTCATGAGACAGGGGCAGGTGCCGACATCCTGGGCGGGGTTTTGCGGCGGGATAATTCTTCCTCCGACACGCTCTATTTTAAGTTTCACGTGGATCCGTGGTCGGATGCCAGCACTGAACTCTACTTTGCGGCGTTCCAATTGTTTGAAGGAACCCACGAACGACTGGCAGTGGGGAATTCCCTGACTGCTTTTGCCTACAGCGCCTTTGCTACAACACAGACCGGGCAGTCCAACGGAGTGGGCGAGTTTATCGATTTGAATTCATCCAATCCCGAACCGTCCGGCATCGGGACATTTCACAACTACGAGCTCGTCCACTCGGGCATCGAAAGAACCATTGTTTTCAAGGTTCAATATGTGGCAGGCGGCGACGACCTGGTGACGGTGTGGCTGAACCCGGACCTGCGCCCGGGCGCCACCGAAGCCAGTCAACCGCAGAGCATAATCACGCAGTTCAAGGCCAACGCCTCTTTTGATCAAATCCATCTCCGCCATGGCGGTGGCGGTGATGGATGGATATTCAGTGAAATGGCCATCGCCACTTCGTTCAGCGACTTTGTCAATGCGAATGGATCGGGAGCCGGCGGAGAAACACCGTTCACGTTCCTTTCGTGGCAGCGGGAGCAGGGGTTGCCGGAGAACTACGTGCGTGCACTGGCTCAAACGCGCGACGGCTACATCTGGGTGGGCACCGATGAAGGTGTGAGCCGGTTCGACGGCGTGAACTTTTTTTCCCTAGGTCCCCAGGAGGGATTTCAAGGCGGACCCGTGCAGGTCTTATACGGTGACAGCCGCGGCGCGCTGTGGATTGGCAGTATGGGCGGAGGTTTGAGCTATTGGCAGGGTGGAAAGCTCAGCAAATTCACCATGCAAGATGGATTGCCATCCGACTCAATTACCGCTTTGGCAGAAGACAGCAACGGGAGTCTATGGGTGGGGACGCAGTCCGGTCTGGTCGTCTGGCAAAACGGACACTTGGCCTCGTTAAGTGGTGCGGAAATTTTTTCCAGAAAACCCATCACAACGATTTTCCGTGACCACAAAGGCACGATGTGGGTGGGAGCGACCGGGGCGGGAATTTTCTCTTATCAGGGAGACAGGTTCGTTCAACTCCGGGACGCGGCGTTGGACAGCCTGCTCCAGGACCCCCATTGCCTGCTGGTGGATCAGCAGGGGCGAATCTGGATTGGGGCGGGAGATGCTTTTGTCCTGTGCCGGGATGGTGATCAGTGGCGTCGTTTTGGCATACCACGGCACCTGGCCACGCATTACATCAGCACTTTGGCGGAGGCGCCGGATGGGACGGTCTGGGCGGGGTCGGTGGGCGAAGGACTGTTTGAGTTCAAGTCCGGCAAATTGGTGGCGGTCAACGCCAGCAGCGGATTGTCCGACAATCTCGTCGAAGCGCTATTGGAGGATCGGGAAGGAAAACTTTGGGTTGGCACACATGGAGGACTGAATCGTATCTACTCGAAGAAAGTGACCGTTTTGAGCCACAACGGTGGGCTGGATTACGGCGCAGTCCAGGGGTTGGCGGAAATCCGGCCCGGCCTGATTTGGGCCGCCCAGCCAAACGGTGTATATCAATGGGATGGGGCGATGTTCAGACGGCTCCGGCTGAGCGGATTGTCAGCGCAGGAGCCATCGGTCGGCGCGCTATTGGAGGCCCGGGATGGCAGTTGCTGGGTCGCGGGAGCACGCGGGCTGCTTCACTTTAGAAATCCGCGAGCCGCCGAGGAGGATGGCGGAGAGCCAGCCTTGACGAATTTGAGCATCAATGTGCTTGGGGAAGATCTCAAAAACGGGGTATGGGCGGGCACGAGCAAGGGTGCGCTTTGGCATTTTATTGATGGACAATGGCAGGCCCAGACCAATATCCCGCAAGGTCATGCGATTACGGCAATTGCACCCGACGCGGGCGGTGCCCTGTGGGTTGGGACAGAAGGTGACGGGCTGTATCGGATTGACGGAGGGACCTATGCCCGGTTTGAGCGGTTGAGCGGCTTACCCAGCAGCTGGATCCGCACGCTATACCTAGATGCCCAAGGCACACTCTGGATTGGCACCGCTGGTGGCGGCTTAAGCCGGTTACAGGACGGGCGTATTGCCACCTTTACCATGCGTGAAGGCCTGCTGGATAATACAATTTCCCAAATTCTTGAAGATGACGACGGCAACCTGTGGCTGGGCGGCGACCGGGGAATCGTCCGGGTAAAGAAACGCGATCTCGACGACCTAAAGGCGCATAAGATTCCTGCGGTCTATCCGCAGATTTATGGCCGCACCGATGGCATGTTATCCGAGGAATGCACGAGCGGTTTTTTCCCCGCCGGGCTGAGGGCCAAGTCAGGACTGCTTTGGTTTCCGACGCTCAAGGGTATAGTGGTGGTTGACCCTCGTCATACCGTGAGTTCGCCCGCTCCTGCCGTGGTGCTGGAACAGGTATTGGTGGATGGAGTGCCTGAACTCCCCGTTCCCACCCGGGCCAGTGCCGGCGTGGACGCCACGCGCGAAAGAGGAGATGTCCCAATCGAATCACTTCGTCTGGCTCCAGGCAAGCACACGCTTGAATTCCACTACACCGGCCTAAGTTTCGATGCTCCGGAGCGGTTACGCTTCCGCTATCGGCTGGAAGGGCTGGACCTGGCCTGGGTTGAGGCGGGAACCCGGCGCGTGGCCTTTTACAGCTTCGTGCCTCCCGGTGCCTACCGTTTCGTGGTGATTGCGTGCAACGGGGACGGAGTTTGGAATAAGGAAGGCGACAGCCTCGGCCTGACGGTGCTTCCACATTTCTGGCAGACATGGTGGTATATCGGGTTGATGGCATTGGGAACTGTCATTGTGGGCGCCGGGGGCACCCGATTTGTTGTGAAACGCAGACTACAACAGCACCTCAAACGTCTGGAACAAGAGCGGGTACTTGAGCGGGAACGCACGCGCATCGCCCAAGATCTGCACGATATAATGGGTGCCAAGCTTTGTCACATTTCTTTTTTGAGTGAGCATGCGCGGCTTAGACAGGGAGTTCCGGTCGAACTGCAGGAGGAGATGCGCTCCATATCCGACGATTCCCGCGAGGTGCTCCAGTCTCTCGACGAAATTGTCTGGGCGGTCAACCCGGAAAAAGACACGCTGTACCATCTGGTGTCCTATATCGGGCAGTATGCCCAGGAGTATTTCCGGAGAACCGGCATCGAGTGTGAATTGGATATCCCCGCCCGGGTGCCAGTGCGGCCAATCTCATCGCAGTCGCGCCACCACCTGTTTTTGGCTGTCCACGAGGCACTTACAAACATTCTCAAGCACTCGGGAGCTACCCGGACCAAAATCACCATAGCCTGTCGCGACGCCTGTTTCGAAGTAGTTGTTTCCGATAACGGCGGCGGTTTTGATCCGGTGTCCGGCGAATCCAATTTGCCAGGTTCTGCCGCCGGGTTTTGTAACGGCTTGGGCAATATGCGCCGACGCTTGGCGGAGTTGGGCGGGCGTTGCGTGATCGAATCCCGGCTTGGGCATGGTACGACGATCCAGTTTGTGCTTTCCTTCGATGGTCGGGTAAATTAAAGATAGTCAAATGATTTCGGTCTCCATCGTCGATGATGAGAAAAAGCTTTGTAAATCCATCGCTACTTTTTTGAATGACTCAACGGGGTTTCGCTGCGTCAGCATTTATGGGAGCGCCGAGGCGGCACTGAAACACTTGCCTGCGGATCGTCCGGATGTAGTGCTCATGGATATCAATATGGCCGGCATGGATGGAATCGAATGTGTGAGGCGCCTCAAGACTTTGGCCCCGCAATTGCAGATTTTGATGCTCACAGTTTATGAAGATACTGAGCAGATTTTCAAGGCCTTGGCGGCTGGCGCCACAGGCTATCTTCTGAAGCGGCTCGAGCCGGGGGAGTTGCTGCAGGCGATTCGAGACGTTTACGCGGGTGGTTCCCCGATGTCCAACTCTATCGCCCGCAAAGTGGTGGCTTCATTCCAGGAGGCCAACCGGGCCGGTGAGAAGCAGAACCTGCTTACGCCGCGCGAACAAATAGTGCTGGATTGCCTGGCCAAGGGGTTGGCCTACAAGCAAATCGGCGACCAACTTAGTATCAGCATCAACACCATCCGTACCCACCTCCGGCACATTTACGAGAAGCTACACGTCCAGTCGCGGACGGAAGCGGTCGCGAAATATTCCCGCCTCTGATCTCGCGACCAAGTCTGCAGAATCACGGTTGAATTGTCCAATAAATGGGGCCAGACCACCGGCAAACACGAGGTGAGGACGGGCTATTTCGTTCCCAAGGCTGTTTTTAGAGGACTACTGCACATTTCATGCGATGCCGACGCCACATTTCATGCGATAGCAGCCCGGGTTTTCTATGATATTCTTTCACCAGACCCCGATGAAGATTGATTGGCAAAACAGCCATGGAATCGCAGCGGCGAGTCTTTGGCAAATCATGTCAGTAAAAAATGAACAATAAGAATCCTATGAAACGAAACCTGCTAACCTGTGTCTGGGCCGGGCTTTTGCTTTGCGCCGCCGGAATCATGACTGCTCAAGCTCAAAACACCTTTATCACCTTCAGCGTGGATGAGGCCACGAATCTCGCCAATGGAAGCTTCAATCCGCCACCCGGCGGATCGGATACTGTTAATGTTCGCGGAACTTTTGACGGCTGGGCGTATCCAGGGCTCCAGTTGGTTCAAGTCGGCAGCAGCACGGTTTATACAAACACCACGGATGACACCAGCGCACAAGATCAAAGTGACGGGAACGTGAATTTCATATATGATGATACCGAGAACGGCGGCGAGTCCCCGGGAGATTACCAAAACCGGATGGCCTATCTGCCTACAAACAACAATGCCAGCCTGGTGCTGCCAACTCCCTATTTTGATGATATTGGACCCGCTACTACAGCCAACGTGAAGTTTCAAGTTGACATGTCCGAACAGTTGGAGCTTGGCACTTTTAAACCACTCAATGGTGACACCCTTGTCGTCTTCGGTAGCTTTCAGGGTTGGAATGCGACGGCAGGGGGCACATGTGTCTTAACCAATGACCCAAGCATTTTAGTGACGAATTATAATTTCACTCCCCCAGTGATCGAGTCCAACGTCTATACCACAACTATTGTAGTCACCAATAATGCGCTGCGGCCACTGGCATCACCCTATTGTGCGGAGGAATATAAATATATAATTGAGCCGGAATACAATTATGATAGTCCGGGTTATCCCAATGACGATCCTGACAGTGGCAACCGGTTTTTTACCGAAGGCAACCAAACCCTGCCGATAGTATACTTTAGTGATGCACCCTATGCTCCGCTTGCCAACGTAACCCTTAATCTGGACATGTCAGGTGTGGCTCTTTATGATACCAACTTCATCCCCAATACTGTGACTGCATGGGGGACCTTTAACGGTTGGGCTGGTGGCATACAGCTGACCAATAATCCCGCCGCCCCGAACACAAATCTCTACAGCGCGACCATCCCCATGGGCGAGGGCGTATCGTATATTTTACAATATAGATATACCAACTCTACTTACAACGGCTGGGTGTATGACTATGCCCAGGATGGCGGCCCAAACTGGGTGGACAACAACAATTACAGGCGCACCATTGATTTGCCGGTTACCCCCAGTGTTCTCACTACCAACTTTCCCGCTGTTTTCTTTAACGACCTCGCCGTTAACGACTATCTGCCCAAAGCCACCCCGGTGCTTTTCAGCGTGAACATGAATGGTGCAGTCGATACGAATGGATATGTTTTTAACCCGTCGTCGGATGCGGTGTACCTTAACGGCATGTTTGCCGGCGCAACGCCATCTGATCCGAACCCGGCTGCGGGCGTTTCTCAATATTGGTATGCCTGGGCCGGCGGGGCATCGGTTCCGACTGAGCCTGCATATCAAATGGTGCAGGTGGGTTCGACTGGAATTTATACCAACACCATCATCATGCCCAGGGGAACGCCGGTGGCGTTAAGCTACCAGTATGGTATTGATCCGGGTCAAACTTACGGCGCTCCCACGGAGGATGAGGCGGCTCCAGAAACTGTTCACTACCGCGTGGTTCGTTCAACTGGATTCAATCCTTATGTGATGGCTACGGATACATTTACTAATCTGCCCTATCAAGAGCCGTTTTTCAGCATCGGCAACATTGCCGGCATTGGCAATCTTACCGGTGGCAATCTGAATGTCGGAACACCGGTCGCCGGCACAGTTCCGGTCTCGTGGCTGGGTCGTCCCGGTGCTCATCTGCAAACCAGCACCAACTTGACAAATTCTGTCTGGCAGGACCAGTTTGCAACAGACGGCACCAATTGGACCGCAGGCTCCAGTTCGACCAATGGTTTCGTCAGTGTCACAAATTGGCCTGCAAGCGGCAAAACGTTCTTCCGCTTGGTTAAGCCTTATTAAACTGGTCAAAGGTTTGATAATACCCGCTTGACCGTGTGAGAGGACGGTTGAGCGGGTTTATTTTATGTGCGGTAACAAAATAATAATTGGTGGAAAATGAAAAATCGTCACGCAGGATTCACGTTGATAGAGCTGTTGGTGGTTATCGCTATTATCGCCATTCTGGCCGCCATGCTATTGCCGGCGTTGAGCGCGGCAAAATTGAGGGCTTTGGGCGTCCAGTGCATGAGTAATTATAAACAACTTGGTCTGGCGTGGTTCATGTATAGCGGCGACAATAACGATAGGCTTGTAACCAATGCCGATAGGAATTCCGGTCTCAATGGCCAACCGGCCGCGCCGCAAAATTGGATATGTGCCAATGGGGTCGTTCTGAATTGGACTGGCAATAGTGATAACACCAATACATCATTCCTAAGTAGTCCGGTAAACGCTTTGATGGCGGATTACGTTGCCTCGTCGCTGCCAATCTTTATCTGTCCTGCCGACAAATATCTTCAATCCCCCAATCAAAACGGTTTTAGGACTCACGGCTGGACGAGTCGTATGCGAAGCTGTGCCATGGACGGAGCCATGGGCGATGGGGCAAAATATTATGGTGTCGGGGAAGGTGGACATTCTTCCATGCCATTATTCTACAATGCCGTAAAGTTGAGCGCTCTGCATATGCCGGGGCCAAGCGAATGTTGGGTAATAATGGATGAACACCCCGACAGCGATGACGACGCAACGATGTATGTAGATCCGGCGTGGGCTACGAAAGGAAGCTCTTCGGCGGGGTTTGAGTATCCAGGAAGTATGCACGCCAATTCGAGTGGCATGGTCTTTGCCGATGGTCATTCGGAAATCCATGTATGGAAAGATAGTCGAACCATGCCCCCCGTTAAATATCTAACGTATAATCAAACTGCTCCCACAGGCCGCCTCGACCAGGATTTAGTGTGGTGGGCCCAACGTACCCCGTTGCAATAATATGTTCGACGTTCGACGGACAAACGATGGACTGCCTTATTAAAGGAAATCGGTGTATTTTGGGCGCGAAACATGCCGTCATGCGTAACCATCCGAAATAACTGACGATTTTACGGACCAAACTTTTGTCTGGTGCTTAAAGTCAATGGGAACATGAAAAACAAATTGAAAACTTACCGGACAATCGTCTTGGTTGCTGCAAGCTTTCTGCTCGCACCAATGTTTTTGCGTGCGGATGCTGTTTCGCAGCAAACGGCACGAACCTCACCGGCCTGGCTTCGTGACGGCGTAATTTATGAAGTCTTTCCGCGCGATTTTTCCCCCGCCGGCGATCTCAACGGCGTCACCACGCAACTCGACCGGTTGAAGGATTTGGGCGTAACGATCCTTTGGATCATGCCCATTCACCCGATTGGTGAGAAATTCCGCAAGGGCGAATTCGGCAGTCCCTATTCGATCGAAGATTATTACGCCATTGATCCTGACTATGGCACGCTGGATGATTTCAAACGACTGGTTTCCGAGGCGCATAAGCGCGGGCTCAAAGTCGTCATGGACCTGGTCGCAGACCACACCGCGTGGGACAGTGTGTTGATGAAGCACCCGGAATTTTATAAACATGACGCCCGGGGAAAGATAATTTCACCGGTGCCGGAATGGACGGATGTGGCCGGTTTGAATTACGGCACTCCGGCGCTGCGCGAATACATGATCGCGATGCTTAAATACTGGATTCGAACCTGCGATGTGGATGGATTCCGCTGCGACGCTGCCTCCATGGTGCCGGTGGATTTTTGGGAACAGGTCCGTGCCGAACTCATCAAGGTCAAGCCGGACATTATGATGCTCGCCGAGGCGAGCAAACCGGAATTGCTTACGAACGCGTTTGACATTGATTATTCTTGGCCATTGCTTTCAACAGAGGATGACGTTATTATCCACAACACGCCCGCCTCAAACATCCGCCGTTCGTGGGAAGAAAGCCGCGCGCAGTTTCCCAGGGACGCGCTGCACATGCGGATTTCCGACGATCACGACGAACCACGGGCAATCGCCCGCTACGGTCTCAATGGGGCGCTCGCCGCGTCCGCGCTCATGTTCACGCTCGATGGTGTGCCGCTCATTTACAACGGCATGGAAGTCGGCGATGTCGCTGAATCCGACGGCGACGCGCTCTTCGACAAACGGAACATTTTCTGGTACTCGAAGGAGTGCCGGGAGTTGCCCGGCATCTACCACGACCTGATTCAAGTCCGTCTTCAATACGCCGCATTTCGCAATTCGCGCGTGGACTGGCTGCACAATTCGAACGAGACCAGTCTCCTTACCTTTTTGCGTGCCGACGACAAGGATGAGCTGCTCGTCGTCATCAATTTTTCGAACTGCCCGCTCACCGGCAAGGTGGACTTGGAAAACGTGGACGGCTTTGTACCGGTGAAAATTTCCGGCCTGCAAAGTTCCGACGACGGTCCGGTGCCGGTGTTTCACTTGAAGGGCTTTGAATGGCGCATCTATCATCGCGCGTCGACTTCATTACATCATGTACCCGGCCTTGCCGCCAACAAGAATTAAAAATTGTGAAAAAATGTCAAAGTATTCGGGTTTTGTTTTTGTTGATGGCCATTGGAGGGCTGGCTGCATCAGCCTATGCCCAGCCGGCCAGCATAAATGGCGCCTATGACCCGGCCTTCGGCAGTGCGCTTTGCGTCCAAACCGATGCAACGGGATTTGGGCTGAATCAATCCGAGTTGGACGGTGCCTATGGTTTAATAACGAATGGAAACCTCTACTTGTTTCTTTCCGGTAATCTTCAAAATAATGGCAATAATATTAATCTTTTCATTGCCGGGACGGGTGGTCAAAGCACTTTGAATGCAGCGAATCCGGGAAATCTTGCGGCGAATAATTTATCGGTCATGAACGGTTCGCAGTTCAGTCCGGGATTTTCGGCAATTTACGGATTTAATATTAACAACACCAATAAGACTCTTACCGTGAGCCAGTATAACTTGACTGACAATACCTCCGTGGATGCCCTTGGAAGCCTGACGGAAAGTGGCAATATCGTGGCCAATGGAACCGTCGATAATTCAGTTGTCGTCGGGTTTAATAATAATAACTCGCAAAGCCAGGCCGACGATGTTGGTCAGGGGTCTCTGGGCTTGGAGCTGGCAATTCCGCTTTCGTTGATTGGCAATCCCGGTGGCCCCATACAGGTTATGGCGGACATCAACGGTTACCAGGAAGGTTATCTGTCGAATCAATTACTTCCGGGCTTGCCGGGTGGAACAGCTAATTTAGGCAGTGGCGGGACTTATAGTGCTGTAAACGGTGACGGTTTTAACTTCAGTTCGACTGCTGGTGAATATTTCACTGTTCCGGCATCTTCGGGGGAGTCACCGGTTCTGACCATCAATGGCCTGAACGCTGATTATGGCACGACGCATGTTTTCGTCAATGAAGTGTCGAATGATGCCGTGCCACTGACGATTTTGTTTTCGCCCAATGCGTCAACAAACGTGGTGGAGACCGACGTTTTTTCCAATCTGAACCGGCGCAATTATGCGAACGTGGAAGTCAACGGTGTCCCGGAAGGCATCCTGCCGCCGGATCCCAACACCATTGCCACCGGCGACACCAACGATTATTATGAGGCGTATCCGATGACGCCGACCAGTACGCCCGGGCAGTATACGCTGACCCTCTACGCGCAAAAGACCGGGGCCTATCGCCTGACGGCACGTTGGATGGTGGCGGGCGGCACGAACTGGAACTGGTATAGCATCAACACTCCCTATAGCACCGGCACCACGACGCAAGACTTTATGGTTGTCGTTTCGCCCAAAAGGGCGATGAGCATGGTGCTTTATGAGTTGGCGGTCAATAACATCGGGGCGCAAGGCGATGATAGTAACGGTTCCCAGCGCAGCACTTTCACCGACCTCTATAACGGACCCGGGTCGCGCGCCTACAATTCAGTTTCCAACCGTTTTAACCTCAATTATGTGACCAATCTTGGCGTGAACTGGCTCTGGCTTGAGCCGATGCACCCCATTGGCGTCTTGGACAGCATCAACAGTCCCTATTGCGTAAAAGACTATTTTCAAATATCGCCATGGATGAGCAAGGAGGACACGGAGGCCGGTGGCATGACGGAATTTCAAGGCTTTGTCGCGGCGGCCAATACTGCCGGTGTGAATGTGATGATTGATGAACCGTTTGATCACACCGCCCATGATGTTTTAATGGAAACTGAAGGAGTCACTGATTTTGGCGGGACGGGGAATCCCAACAATTTTCAGCCCACCGATTTGATCTCGGCTGATGTCCCCGAATTTTTTTCGCCGAACAACTCCTACTGCAGCCAAGCGACCGGCACCAGTAACCCAAGCATAGCGCTGGCGCCGGACGAAGGGGAATTTGCGAAATGGACCGATGTGATTGATATTTTCCACGGCGTCTATGCCGCGCGGGTTTGCGAAAATCCCACGGATAATAATAACTACTTGACCACCAACGAATGGTTTGATTATACCACCAACACGGGGAGCTTTAATAACATAACTGAAAATGTTTGGAAATACTTTGCCGACGAACTCCTGTATTGGCTCACCCAAAGCGGTTGCACCAACGGCACGCCGGCTAACCAGACCGCCTCCGTGGGCATAGGCGGGATTCGCGCGGACTTCGCGGAAGGATTGCCGCCGCAATGCTGGGAATACATCATCAATACCGTGCGGTGCCAGAAATGGGATTTTGTTTTCCTGGCTGAGTCCCTTAGCGACAGCACGCCGACCTATCGCTCCAGTCGTGATTTTGACGTTGTGGATGACAGTATTCTCTACGCGTTCCGGACTAACACGATAGACAGTCAATACGAGAACGATTTCAATTCGGAACAGGCCAATTATGGCCAGTGCCTGATGATGTGGAACACCACCTCCCACGACGTGGGCTTCTATTACACGGATCCATACCAGGCGTTGCTCCGTTACATGATAGGTGGAACCATTTATGGTGTTCCCCATATGTTGTATGGTCAGGAAGTGGGCACCACGTCAGATTTTGGCTTTAGTCTTTACACGGTGAGCGGCACGGAATATGTTCCTGATTTATACGCGTTCAATTCCCTACAGCCTGCCTATGCGGCAACAGTCGGCAATCTTAGGGTCGATCAACTTTATCCGCTTTACACGGCTGTGGGGATGGCCCGCCAATCCAGCCCGGCGCTGCAAAGCGCCAACCGGGTTTTTCTCATTCCATACACCACGTCGAAGCCTGATATTTATGCGGTTGGCAAATTCGCAATAACCAACGGTTCCCCGAATTTCAATGACGTGGTATTCGCCTTTGTGAACCTTGCCTACACTAACAGCGAACAAGGCTATTTTGACGTCAACCTCTCGCAGAATGGCACAAACATTTACGGCATCGAATCCAGTCGCATGTATAACGCGAAGAATATTGCTGCTTACCTGGGGGTTGATCCGAACCGCAGCAGTTATTGGCTTTGGGGCACAAACGGGATTGCCGGCAGCACTCTGCTGACCACTGGAGTGCCTGTTTCGCTCAATTCTGTGCCCACCAACAGTGTAGGTTGGACCAATGCCCCTTACGAAGCGCAATATTTGAAGCTTTACGACGTGACACCGCCACCTACGCCATCCGCACCCGGCATCGGTTCGACGAACAATTACGTTTTAACAAATATCGTCACGTTCACCTGGTCTTCCGTCACTGATTCCATAGGCGGTGTGAGTGGCTACCATGTTATTGTCGGGACTTCACCGGGCGCATCCGATGTCTTCAACGGCATCGTCCAAGGCACGACATTAACAGTGACGAACATTTATGGCGCGACGCTTTATGCCGAAGTAGGTGCGATTAACAACGCCGGAATTCAAGGGCCCGCCAGTGCTAGCAGTGCGGGTGTGATTTTGGTGAATCCGGATTGGATTCCTGTTTTAAGCATGCAAGGGAACTATGTGCTGAATTGGACAAGTGTTTCCGGCATTACCTATCAAGTCTGGTACACCACCAACCTGGGCGTTCCGTTCACACCCGTTGGCGGGGTCATTACCGCTGTTGGACCGACAACCCAATACACCAATACCTTGCCAGGTTCACAGGGATTCTACCAAGTCCAAATTTTCCCCTAGCAGTTTGCTGAAAAACCCCCAGAGAGTTTGAATGTTGGCGGAGCGGAGTGGTCAGAGAAGGATGCGTGGAAGACCTCAAGCCCAACCGGAATTTCTAACGACGATCAACCTGAATCA
>JBEKBA010000021.1:0-32901 GCA_050015635.1 Verrucomicrobiota bacterium | reverse complement strand
ATTCAGGTTGATCGTCGTTAGAAATTCCGGTTGGGCTTGAGGTCTTCCACGCATCCTTCTCTGACCACTCCGCTCCGCCAACATTCAAACTCTCTGGGAGTTTTTCAGCAAACTGCTAACTGGATAACAACACCAGTTACTTGATAGAATTGACCGTCAGGGGTATTGTTAATTGAAAGGTCAGTCCCCAACGCCACTTGAAAATGTTCATTGATATTATTCATTATGACACTGCCTGAAACGGTGTAAGGCGCATTAAATCCGGCTGCGGTCGCTAAAATTCCGCGTCCTGTGGTCGTGAGAAATCCGCCTGATTCTGTTACTTGTGATTGACCGAACGGCAGAACAACGTCCCACAAACTTGTGTTGACGGAAGTGCCGCTGAAATTATCGTAAAGTGATTGTGCCTTGCATTGATTAGTTAAGATAAAACAGCATGATGCCAAACAAACATATTTTGTGATTTTCATAGTTCATATAGGGTTTAATGGTTTCTGATTTACCGACTTCATTTTTATACCATTTTCTCACTCCGCAATCAATACAATTGTCTTATGCGTCTTTTTGTCTTGAGCGGCGCATTTTTAGGGGATGCGTCAAATATCAGATGCGTTTGCGAAAGTCGTAGAAAAACATCGAAAAGCCAAAGGGTTAAGCAAATCAAAACTGGCTGAAAAATCCGGCCTGCATCAAACGTATATTGGTCTTTTGGAACGTGGGGAACGAAGTCCAAATTTGGACACCGCAAAAGCCATTGCGAAGGCTTTAGGAGTGTCACTGGCAAGGATGATTGAAGAATCGGAGCGATAAGAAATCTCCATGGATTTGCAAGACCATTTTCCGGTCTGCTCTCGGTTTTTCTCTGGCAAAGGTGTACTGTGTAAACTGATTTTAACTGGACAGCCTGTACTACCGCGATTTTGAACCGGTCTTATCAAGGGCCAATCTGGACTCGATAGAAACGGGCTGCTGCATTGTTCGTGTCCGTGAAACAATACGAAATGCCAGAGACATTGGTCGTAAGTGTAGCGGTCGTATTCGTCGTCCAGCCCGTCCCCAATTGTCCGGTCTGGAGCAGGTTGAGCGTCGCGTTGGTAAGACTGCTGATGACTGTAAAATTGAGTTGCACCTGATTGCCCGTAACAACGGGCGTGGCCGTCACAATGCCCGGCGGCGAGCTGAGCTGGTAAATCTGGCTGCCTGCCAGCAGGAACAGCCCTAATCCGAAATCATCAAAGTCGGGCACGCTGGTATAGGTGACCGGCTGGGCGGAAGACGGTTGTTTGCCGCTGCCCTGTTCGTAACCCAGGAAGCCGTTGTCGGCGCCGGTGCTGTGGTGCAGTGCGCCCACGGCCAGGGCGTTCCAACCGTTGATGACGGCGGGAAGATAAGTGTTGGTGTCGAGGTAGCCGTGGAGGATGCCCCAAGCCATTCCGTAAGTGAAGCAGGCTGTGCCGCTGGACTCCGGGCCGGGATAGTCATTGGTATAGGCGAGATTCACATTCCAGAAACCATCCGACCTTTGCACGGCTTTGATGGCCGCCGCCATGTCCTGAAAGGTTTGCAGATATTCGGCATAGTGCAGGTCATTGGTGGGAAGCACATCCATCGTCCGGGCCAGCGCGACGAAGGCCCAGCCGTTGCCACGCGACCAGTAACATTTTTGCTTCGTGCCATCCGACGCCTTGTAGTTCGCCAAAAAGTTCGTGTCCCGCCACCAGAGATGGTCGGTGGCATTGTAGAGGCCGTTGGAGCGGCCATAAACACTTTGGATATTATGGAAGTAGGAATACATCTGTGGCGAATACGTGTAATTGGTTTTAAGCGTGCTGAGGACATTGGAATTAAGCACGCCGAGCTTGGCAAACGCGGGCATGGACATATGGATGGAATCAACGTAAGTCCAGGAACTCAGCCCTTGATTGCGGCTCATCCAGTAGTTCACATTGTTGACGATGTGCGTCAACCGGTTGGTCTGGGTGGTGTCAAACTGATAAAGTTCAATGTACTCCTGACCGGCGCACTGATCATCGGGGTCTGTATCCGTGTCGCCAGACCGCAGCGACCAGTTGGGGAATGCGCCCCATTGCACGGCATAGTTGTAAATGTTGGTATCATGGTTGATCCGGTATAACGCGAGGTCGCCTTCGAAATAGGTTCCCCGGGTCCAGATGGTGGTCGGATCGTTTCCAGAAAGGCAACTGCTGCAACCAGCCGTTGGCCATTCGTTTGTGAAATAGTTGTTGGCCAGCACCATGTCGCTCAAAATCTGCGACTGCGGCGGCATGAATCCAGCCATTGCGTTGAGTGAAACAAACAATCCCGCCAGTAACGCCAAAAAGGAAATGGGGTTTAAGCTTATGGATTTCATGACTTAACCTGAATTTCTGACAGCATACCATTTGAGCCACGGACACCGGCGGCCAGCCCGGCAATGCAACCATGATAATCGAATTTCATGGCCCCGTCAAAACTTAAGGGCAGTGGCTGTTGCCTGCAGCGATTTGTTAGGCGGCGTCTCCATTCTTATGGCTTCGTGGCAAAGGCGCCAAATCCGGCTCTACAAACTCAATCTTGGCTCGTGGCGACATAAACAGGTCACGTGAATAGAATAATCGCAGCACCTTCTTCTGTGACAACTGCGGATTCTGCTCGTAAAAACTATCAGCCGTCTCGGCTGGACCATACTCGCAAAGTGTGAGATAAACCAGCCGCATCCACGCTTGCGTCATCGTCTCGTGATAACCGCTCGTCGGCAGGTCTGGCAAATTGTGGGCAGCATTATGTGCCTTGATTCTTTCTCGTATCCGATTCATGGCTGCATCAAACGGATAGCGGCGAAGGTAAAGGTAGGCGACCTTGATATGCTGTTGGTGATGCCATTGATCTAAGGGCCAGCGACACGCCTCAAACTCGGCAAGGAATTTGTCATCGTCGCTCATAGTGTGCAAAGCCGCCTAAAAAAAAGCTGAGCCGCGCCGGAACAAAGTTGTCAACCGTGAAAACCGGAGCGCCAATCGGCGTTGGCTCCGGCGAATTGTTAGGCCACATCCTCGATAAGTCTGAAATGTTCATAAAAGCATCCTGTCTTCACCGAGAGCATGTATTCCTTGTAGCGTGGTGTGTTACGAATGTCGAGGGGAACGAGACTGTCATGCAACTCCTCATAGCGAACCGGCAGAAATCTCACGACAATTGGCTGCGGGTCGGTGGTCTCGGTCATAATACAAACTCGCTCGCCAGCGGTGAGTCTGCAAGAACCGCTGAAGGTTATGGGTGCGGTAAAAAGATACTGAATGTGCGCGTCGCAGCCGTCAATGACCTCCCAAATCTGGCCTTCACGTGGAAAAGATGCTGGTTTGCTCATGACACAAATTGTGGCCTAACAGAGTGTTATATTGAAGTGCGTGCACGACCGCATGCACGGCTGACATTTGTAACTGTGCCTGTTATCATGGTCTTATGAAAACAGACTTGCGAATTTCTATCAAGAATTATCACTAGAAAAACATTCCTCCTGACCCGGTGTCAGCTCGTCTTGCCTCACAGGATTTTTGTGATTTGGAAACCATTGGCCGGACAAGTTTTCTTACGGGCATTTTGATTGTGCCAGTGTTGGTTGACACGGAAGCATTGAACCTCCGTGAAGGTTTAAACCCTACGCGCCCGGCTAGACTGGAAACAGTTCAGCCGGTTTTGCTTTGTTGGGGACTTCGCGGACATCTCCAAACCCCGCCGCCAGAGGCATGGCCTCTGGACTCCATCATCCGCTCGCGCTGGCCTTAACGCCGAGGGACCCTTTCTGACATGATGGAAAGGAAAGTTTGGTCGGCTGCCAGAAGCTCTCCCAGCCGAAATTTTCTTACCAACACCACTAAACACTTGCTCAAACTAATATCTACGAACATTACCTTGTAAAAAAGCGAACATCTGCTTTTCTTAACATTAATTATGACCACGAAATCGGATTTACCATGAAAACTCTTCCCATCGTATCTATCGTTTTCTTGCTCATCTTCGTCTCATTCGCGCGCGCGGATGTGTCTGACGCGATCAACCTCGACCAAGGTTGGCGATTGTGGCTGGACCCCAAAGCGGCCTGGCAGGATGATACCCTCTATCTTCCAGAAGATGTAATACTGACGAATCTCCCGGTAAATCTGCCGACAGGAGGATGGGCTGCGCTCAATGATCAGGCAGGCATTGGCGTGTCGTTGCCGGCGACCGTTGAAGAATACTATTTCAACAAGGCACCGGCGCTCACGACCACTTCGACCTCGTCATCGGACATCGTCGCGGCCGACGGATACTATCAGGGCGTGTCGTGGTGGTATCGGCCGTTCACGCCGCTGGCCCTGCGACCCGGTGAACGATTGGTTTTCTATTTCCCGGCCGGCCGCCTGCGCAGCGAGGTCTATGTTAATGACAAGCTTGTCGGCTACAGCATCATCTCCGAGGCGCCGTTCACCGCAGATGCCACAGATGCAATCAACCCTGGCGGAAAGAACCTCTTGGCCGTGCGGATCACCAATCCGGGAGGCAGACTGGACTGGATTGATTTCCTAACGATGACCTGGGGCAAGTATACACTACCGGCGACCCATGCCTTCGGTGGTCTGGCCGGGGGCGTGGAGATGCAGGTGCGCGCGCCAGTCAGCGTGAGCGATTTCGCGGTTTTCAATAAACCCGACCCTCGCTCGGTTCGCATCCAGGCTGAAATCTCATCCACCGGACAGACGTATGACGGGCCGGTTGACTTTTCCATCGCCGGCGGTCGCCGCGTTGTCTTTAGACAAAGCAAAAACGTTCACATTCCGCCCGGGGGAACGATCACCACTTCGATTGATGCGACCGTCACCAACGCCCAGCTCTGGGACATTAAGCAGGCAAATCTTTATCAAGCCTCTGCTACTTTGCCGGCGCTTACGCATTCCGACCGCAACACGACCTTTGGCTTTCGATGGTTGGGCGTCAAGGGTCTTGGAACCGACGTGAAGCTCTATCTGAACGGCCACCGGATAGTGCCACGTTCCTCGATTTCATGGGGGTTCTGGGCTCCGAACGGCATTTTCCCTGATGAGAGCGCCGTGGGACGCGAGATTGCGGCGATGAAAGCCGTCGGCCTGGACTCCATTCAAAACCACCGTCACATGCCCAAGGCGGTCGTCCTCGACGCTTTCGACCGCACGGGATTCCTGCGCTACTGCGAGGCTGGTGGTGGCGTGCTGACGTTCCAAGACGCGCAATCAGAGCCCCCGGCTACGAAGGTTCAGGTCAACTACGAGGGCAAGTCCGTGGAACTCGATTTCCTCAATCGCTACCAACTTGACAAGGAGCTGGCGATGATCCGGGCGTTCCGGTCGCACCCGTGCGTGAGTCTGTGGACCCTCCAGAATGAGACCAGCCCTGACGTAAACAACCCACGGATGCGCTACGCGCTGGAGAGGATGCGCGAGGCCGACCCCTCGCGCATGGTCCTGCTGAAATCCGGCGACGTCATCGGGAAGCAAGTATGGTCCCTCCCTTACAGTGACACCTGGATGAAAGATGACGGAACCGGCTATTCGGGCTGGTGGGATGAACACACTGCGATGGATTCGCCCGGCGTGTGGACCGATGCAATGTATAAATCGCCCGACGATTTCAAGTATCAAACGGACAACAAAAAAGAAATTGTAGTGTGGGGCGAGATGGCCACTGGGGCCTCGCCCGACGATCACACTGCTATTGTCAACTGGTATAAGGCGCATCATCAAACAGGTTACGATCGGGCCGCCCACCAGGCGATCCTCGCGGCATACGAGAAATTCCTGGACGATCATCAATTCCGCTCGGCGTTTCCGACCGCCGAAACCCTCTTCCGACAGGCGGGAGCGAAGCATTACTTTTCTGCCGCGCATGTGCTGGAAAACGCCCGCATGTGCGATGCCGTTGATTACATCGTCCTCTCCGGCTGGGAATCCACCACGATTGACGACCACAGCGGGCTTGTGGATGCATTGCGCCAGCTCAAGGCGGACCCCGCGCTCATCCATCAGGCCGCGCAACCGGAAGTCGTGGTCATCAGACCACGCCATTACGTGATCGCCAAGGGCGATACCGCTGTGGTCGATGTTCATCAGGTCAACGAGAAGAACCTGACCGGCTCCTGGCGGCTGACGGTGACGGCCTCTATGGCAGGTCACAAGCCGCTATTTCACGCTGAGTATCCGGTCGAATTGATCGGTGGCGAGACCTTCGGCCAACTTCTCAAACAGGATGTTCAGTTCAAGGTTGACCAGCCCGGTTTCGTTACGATTCACGCCACGTTAAGCGCCAAGGCCGGCGGGCCGCCCGTACTTGAGCGAGACGAGCCATTGCTCGTGATTGACCCGCAGCCGGCAGCGCTGAACGGAACGATCGCCTGTTGCGGCGATCCAGATGAGCTAATTGCCGCGGTCCAGCGCCAATTCAACGCGGACGCAGTTCTCCTTTCGCCAAAACTCGGAAAAGTTGCGACCATCCTTCTGGCCCCAGACGCCGCCGGCCCGGAAGGCTGGCAGCCGAGCTATACTGACACGCCCGTTGCCAACACGGATGATCCGGAACTCTACAAGCATCAGTTGTGGGGCCACGCCGGGCCAATCCACACCTGGCATGGCCTGACGCCCGGCAAAATCACCGTCAAGCTCTACTTGGACGACGGCTTCTTTGGCTGGCCCGGCCAGCGGCTGTTCGACGTTGCGATCAACGGCACGATTGTTGCCAAAGACCTTGACATTTTCGCCGAGGCAGGCGGAAAAGACCGGGCTTTTGTAAAAACGTTCGTGGTAGAAGCGCCCGAGGGAACGGTTCGCCTTTCGGTGCCGCGCGTCAAGTCCGACCACGCCACCTTGGCCGCTGTGGAGTTGCAGGATTCGTCGGGTAAGGTCGTGCGAGCGGTATTCCGGGACGAGCCGTACACCGATCCGGTCGGCAACGTGTGGACGCCGATTTCCCAACAAGAGGATGACTACTGGAGGCCTGACCTTAGTGCCGCCATCGAACGGGCGCGACGCGATGGCACGCGCGTTGTCTTGCTTACCACCGGCGGGGGAGACGCCGAGCAAATGGCTGCCTTTTTGGTCTCGCAAGGGCTGGTTACCTATTCCGGACCCGTTGGCGCTTCGGGACCGTCATGGATGGGATTCTGGTTCTTCGGGCGCAAGCACTGGCTGCTCGCCGGGCTTCCATCCGACTGTGTGCTGGACTGGCCGTACCAGATTACCAGCGGCGATGGCCTGATGCTTTCCGGCCCCGGCGTCGAATCCGTCATCGGTTACGGTAAAGATCACGATCCAAACATCGGCGTCGCCGCGGCTGTCATCCCCTGTGGCCAGGGCAAAATCGTGCTCCTGGCGCTGCCCGGACTCATGGATTCCTTCGTCAGTGGCGCTTCCGACAGATTTCAACCCGTGACCGCAAAAAGACTGATGTTCAATGCGCTCAATGAATAGGTTGGGATCGGTGACTCCAAACCAATGCAGTTGCTCCCGTTCGTGAAGTCCCAATCCGTGTCTGTTTTTTATAATTGGGTGCAGCGTCACGCTGCCCGTCCGCAAGGACTTCCCCCGCGTCCCAAACTTTGTCGGTATAGGGTGAAGACCCCATAGAAACCGTTGCAGCGGTGCATTATCCTGGTAACATGAATATATTTATCGTTTTACTTCTTTGTCTTCTTTTGACCGAAGCCGCGTCCGCCACGCCCGCCACACCCGCCACGAACACCGCACCCACCACGCCCAGCGCACCCACCACGCCCAGCGCACCCGCCACACCCACCACACCCGCCACGCCTAGCGCACCCACCACGCCCACCACGCCCGCCACGCCCGCCACACCCGCCCCGCCCACCTGCGCTTAGATGGCTTCAAATTTAAGGGCGCTTTTCAGGCGTGATCAACATATCTTTGATGGCGTTCACAAGGAGAAAAGAGAGATGTAACGTTCCAACCCGAAGCCATGTCCGGTCTTGGACCTGTTCCAGCAGTTCTGACGCGGCAAAAAACTTAACGCTGTTCGGTGGTTGATTGCCCGGCGGCAGCGTTGCTGCAGCCACCCTGCAACGAAGCTGCAATGTCTGTTTTTCTTTTTCCCCATTACCAAGACCCTATCCCCCATCCCCGCGCCGTCAGGCGCCTTGGTACAGATATTTCTGGAAGCCCGCGAACACCTTGCCGATTTCATCCGGCTTGCCAAGATCGGCCACGGCATCGGCGATGGAATCGTGGTATTTGAGCCGGAGCAACGGCGTGAGCTTTGCCTGATCAAGTTCTTCCACGCCGACACTGACATAATGTGACAGCACGAAATCAAGGAACGCCTGCTGCCTGGCGTTGAATTGGGAATTGATATAAACCCGCGCATGGTCGGCGCGAACCTCGCGTATCACCGGCGGCAACGCGTAGGCCACGTACGCCAGCACGTCGAACAGGTCGCATTTTTCGGCATCAATGATCTTTTGCATCTCGGCCAGTTGATCGTGTCCGAAGCCCTTTTCCGCCAGCCCTTGCAACAATTTTGCCCGCGTATCCGGCGCGCTCCACAATTTCCGCAATGCCTCCTCGCTCTGAAAAAAATCAGGCAGCCTGCCGAAAAGCATTTCCATGAACTGCTGCGCGGACATCGGTGTGCCGTCGGGATGCCAGAACGTCGTCGCCATCATGTGCTGGATGTTGCGCGCCTTGCCGTCCGCGAGCATCACTTTCACTTTCTTCGGGCGCGGCGGCGGTTCCGGCGTCGGGCCGGGCGGTGTGGGCGGAACCGGCGGTCGCGGTTCTTTCGGCTCCGGCTCAATCGGCTCGCCGTCCCATTCCGGATCGCTGAAATGCAGATGCGCCTTCACGAAATCGTAAATCGTGAAATAATCCTTCCCGTCGTAAAGCCGCGTGCCGCGCCCGATGATTTGCTTGAACTCAATGATGGATCGGATTGGACGCATCAAAACGATGTTGCGGATATTGCGCGCGTCCACGCCGGTGGAAAGTTTTTGCGAAGTCGTGAGAATGGTCGGAATGGTTTTCTCGTTGTCCTGAAAGTCCCGCAAGTGCTGTTCGCCCAGCGCGCCGTCGTCCGCCGTGACGCGCTGGCAATAGTTCGGGTCTTTGCCCGTCTTCAACTGATTGATGAGGTCGCGCACGAGCAACGCGTGGGCTTGATTGGCACAGAACACCAGCGTCTTTTCGTTCTGGTTGATCTGCGACAGGAAAATTTCCACACGCTTCTTTTCGCGTTCCCGGATTTCGATGTTTCGATTGAAGTCCGGTTCGTCGTAAAGTTTTCCCGCCTCAATCTCGCCTTCCACCACCGTGTCATCCGGCGTATAGACGTAATAATCCAGCGTGGTCTGAATCTGCTTCACCTTGAACGGCGTGAGGAAGCCGTCGTTGATGCCTTCCTTGAGCGAGTAGATATAGACCGGGTCGCCGAAATAACGGTACGTGTCCACGTTCTCTTCCCGCTTGGGCGTGGCGGTGAGGCCAAGCTGCACGGCGGGCGCAAAATAATCCATGATACCGCGCCAAGTGCTTTCGTCGTTCGCGCCGCCGCGATGACACTCGTCAATAACGATGAAATCGAAGAAGTCCGGCGGATACTCGCCAAAATACGGCGTGTTTTCCGATCCGCTCATGAACGTCTGAAAAATGGTGAAGAACAGGCTGCCATTCTTCGGCACTTTGCCCTTCTTCTTGATGTCATTGGGCGCAATGCGCACCAGCGCATCTTCAGGAAAAGCGGAAAAGGCATTGTAAGCCTGATTCGCCAGAATGTTCCGGTCGGCCAGAAACAGGATGCGCGGTCGGCGGTCCGTGCCGGACTGGCCATTATGAAGATGGGTGATATTCCAGCGGGAATGGAAAAGTTTCCACGCAATCTGAAACGCGATGAACGTCTTGCCCGTGCCGGTGGCCAGCGTGAGCAGGATGCGCTGCTTGTTTGCCGCAATGGCTTCCATCACCCGCTCGACGGCAATGTCCTGGTAATAACGGCTCGGATGCGAACCGCCCTTGTCCTCGAATGGGATAACGGTGAAACGGTCGCGCCAATCATTCTGCCGGGTAAAGGTTCGGTTCCAGAGTTCGTCAGGCGTGGGAAAGGTGGAGACATCACCTTCCTTGCCGGTCTCCATATCAATGCCGTAGATGCCGCGCCCGTTCGTCGAATAGGTGTAGCGAACAGCGAGTTTGCCCGCGTAATTTTTTGCCTGCGCCACGCCTTCGGAAACTTCTTCATCCAGCGCCTTGGCCTCAACGACACCGAGCTTGGTGTTGCGATATTCCAGAACATAATCCGCCGTGAGCGCTTTGCCGCGCTTATTCCGGCCTTCGATGCGACCGGGCGCAATGGGATACTCGCGCCGGATGCGGCTGCCTTCGACGACGCCCCACCCCGCCGCTTTCAACGCGGGATCAATATGCTCGGCGCGTGTCTCTGCTTCATTCATTCCATTACGCCGCCGCGCAAACGTTCCAATGCCAACTCCAGCAGACGGTCATTGAAAAGGCGTTCTTTGCGTTGCGCATGGACTTCACCCGCAGGCCAATTACGAATCCCGTGACGGATTCCAGCAATTGTCGGTTCTACATTCTCGCGGGAAATCAGCCAATCCACCGTAGCCAGTGCTTCCATGCCTAGCGGCGATTGAAATCCATCAATCAATTTATCCGTGGCTTCAAGTGCTGGGATATACGCCTTGGCCTCTTTACTTTTCAAATAAAGCTCAAGCTTATCACGTTTGGAATCATCAAACCAAATCGTGTCAAAGGGATCTGCGTCAGAAATGCGCTTGTCGCAATGCAGATAACTGCCATCCAGCCCATTTAACAGGTGGGCGAGACGGTTCGCATACGGGCCATAGCGGTTGGCCTCAAAGCGCAAGTCCATCGGGTCTTCCAAGCCCATTCGTTTGATGCTGCGTTCCAAAAACCACGCCAGTTTTTGCGCCTCCAATATGGTGCATTCAATCCCCAGCACCCAATAACGGCGGATCATTTCCGCAATCAACGCACGCGCTGGTGTCAGTTTTTCCAAGCCCTGCTTCTTGGCCACGTTCTGATATTTTGCGGTCGGTTCGTAAACAATCACTTCCACATCTTTCAATTCAGCCAGCGCCTTCTCGATGAGCGGACGCACCACAACCCAATTCAATCCGCCGTTTCCGCAGCCAAGCGGTGGGATCGCGATGGATTTGATATGTTTCTCGCGAATTACGTCCTTCAACGCCGTCAGACCGGAACGCACCCATTCTAGTTTCGTGGGTTGAAACCATTGTTTTTTTGTTGGGAAATTGATGACCCAGCGCGGGCCGTCCAGTTCCGAAACCGCAGTGACAAACATTTCGCCCACTCGCACCGAACCCGACTTGCAGGCCGCCGCATACGCCTTGTAATTTTCCGGGAAGCGCTCCTTGAACATCAGGGCAATACCTTTGCCCATGACGCCCACGGTGTTCACCGTGTTCACCACCGCGTCCACGCGTGCCTCCAGCAAATTGCCTTGGGTGAATCGCATCATATTGTTAGAAATACCATGTTGGCGTCGTTTTGACACTCATTTTTTGTCCGTGGGCTTGCATTATGGCCTGAATTTGTTGTTTCACCGTGTCATTGAAACAACCGACGCCCAGCACTGCATTTAACGGCATATGTCTATGCACCAGCGCCTCTGCCTGATACCGCGACTGTTTTCCTGGATCGGCATCGTCCGTTTTGAAGTCACGTTTTTGCAACAACGTCCAGTCAATGTGTTTCAAGTCCGCGATGTCCGAATAATAATCGGTATCAATCGGGTAGGCGTGCTGGTTGGTGAAGACAAAAGGCAATCCGCGTTCGCGTAGCTTATGGATGGAGGACACGAAAATAATAATGTCCTTGTTGTCACGTTTGGTAATGCCGCCGTAGCCAGTCTTGATGTTAAGCATCATAATCGAGAACGGGGTGAAATAGAATGGCACATAATCACTTAATGTGCCGCCAGGCGGAATCGGGACAACACGCCGTGATCGTTTATCAATCAATGAAGCACTTCCGATGTTGACATAATCCGGGTCTTGATTGGGCGCACTGCGGCAATCCATACCATGCTTCAGAATCCACGGCACATTTGCCACATGCACGATACGGAAAATATATGCTTTTTCTGGATTGAGGTCTGACATGGCTAGAGTTCTCCGGTAAAAGCTTGGTGCAGCAGCGACTTCTTCAACGCCTCCAGCACGGCGAGCGTCCGCTCGTAGAGGCTAGCAAGGCGTTGGGTTTCTTCGCGGAGATCTTTGAGTTTGGAAACAATCTCTCGCTGTTCCAAAAGAGACGTAGGGAATGAAACGACAACTTCACCTATCTTTGTAGGCGATGTGTGACGCACCTTCACACCCGATGCGTTGTCGTGAATTTGCTTCCGGACGGATTGTGTGTTGAAGACGTGGAAGAAAAATTCGTTAGTCCACGCAACGCCGGGTTTTTCTGTAACGAGGCCAAGTCGTTGGTTATGGAGAAACTTGTCCGATTCGGGAACAATGATAGGGCTGCCGAGGAGACCTGCCGCCTGTTCAGTCATCGCCACCAACAAGTCACCTTCACTTAGAATGTAGTCGCTTGGAATTTCGCCGGTGTAATATTTTTGCTTCTCGCCACGATCACGATAACCGCCGGACTCATAGAAATTGCCGGGCGTCAAGAGGACGTAATCACCTTCGGATGCGAAAAACTCGCTCTTGAATGCGAAGCCATGCTTGATGTCGCACAATTCAGAAAAAGGTTTTTCCACCCACCCCTCGCCACGCTGGGTAAAAACGGATTGGAGATGGCTATCAAACAGAGCACGGGCGTTTTGGAGGTTCTTTTCGGCGTTGGCTTTGGCGGTGGCTATGCCCGCAAACGCTTCGTCAAGGATGCCGACAATCCGCTGCTGTTCGTCTGGCGACGGAAAGTGAACCGGCATTTCCTTGAGTTTCGTCTTGTTGAGTGTCATCCCCTTTAGCTTCACATCGTTCTCGGCAGCCTTTACCCAATCGAAGAAATGCAGGAAGTAAAATAGAAATTCCTTCGATAGTTCGCGCTCGTTGAAAATTGTCAGGGCGGCAATCGCTTCGTTTGTGAACAGGTCACGGCCAGCAAAAGCCAAGCGTCCCAGCGTAAGCTTGAAACTAACCAGCAACGTGCCTTTGGGGACTAGCTTACAAATTGCCGCTCCCTTGTCTGATACGTATTCTTTGCTATCAACGACAATGTTATCCTCTGCTTTTAGGAGATCAGCAATTGAAAGCCAGACGTTGCCTGTTTCACGTTTCTCATCCCAAAATGCGCTGTTTGCCCGTGCTGGAGTCTTCCCCAACTCAATTTCGCAAAGTTCACCTAGCTTCTTCGTCTGCCACCCCTCCTTCATAGCAGCGCCTTGATTGGCACGCTCATAAAACAGCACGCCCACGCGCTCGATATGCTCGCGTAACTTTGCGTGATTCAGCTCATCAAAAATCGATAGGTCAATGGTGTAGGGCAGAAGCAGATCATCCAGCGCCGACGCAATCGCCGAGCGCAAATCGGCTGTTAATGCCTCGCCATAGAGCGTCAAATCAATGTCCGAACCGGTTTTGAAGTCTCCCTTGGCGCGGGAACCATACAAAACGGCTTTCTCAATCGCCGGGAAACGCGCAAAAACAGCGCAAATCTTCTCGACCGCTTTTTCAGTTAAACCATATTTCATGGTTTGCTAATCATTTAGGGCGGTAAATTTTTTCGCCATCTTCTCAAAAGCGGGATAAAACCGTTCCAAAACATCCTCCACAACCGCTCGCGCAACATGGGGGTCGTAGGTGTGCGAGGTTTTATTACGATCTTCGATCATTTGCATCCACGCGTCGCCGTCCTCCAGGAGTCCGTTCTTGAACGCCTGCCGCGTCGCGTTTTTTGAACCGATGAGGTCCACAAAGCGTTGCTCCTCCAGATAATCCTTGAGGACATTCCAAGCCAATTCATGAGTGAACTCAAAACTCTGAATCAATCCCTGTTGCTCAAGTTCGGACAATTCGCGCGTGCGTGCCAGCTCCACCGCCGCAACAAGCGTTTGAAATGCTTTGATGTAATTATTGAATCGCTGCTTCCATCGAATGTCAGGCATATCTAAATCCTCCTTATAACAACGTCTTGATTTTCTCTAGCACAGATGCACTCTCGGCGTCCAGCGCGGCGATTTCGTCCATGATGGCCGCCGGGCTGCGGTGCGCAATTTCCTCGCCGCCGTTCGGGTTCTTCACGGAAAGGTCAAAGGTCGTTGGGTCAATGGTCTGGGCGTCCACGCTCCAGCTCTTGGGCGAGTCGGCGAAGGTTGCGTGCAGCTTCACGAACTCGGCCAGGTCGTCGTCATTGAGCGGGTTGGTCTTGCCAAGGTTGCGACCGGGGTTGAGCTGGTAGAACCACACCTTGCGCGTGGGCGCACCTTTTTCAAAAAACAGCACCACGGTCTTCACGCCCGCGCCTTGAAACGTGCCGCCGGGGCAGTCCAGCACCGTATGCAGATTGCAGTTTTCAAGCAGCAGCTTGCGCAGGCTCACGGAGGCGTTGTCCGTGTTCGAGAGAAAAGTGTTTTTGATGACAATGCCGCCGCGCCCGCCCGCCTTGAGGATTTTGATGAAGTGCTGGAGAAACAGGAACGCCGTCTCGCCGGTGCGGATGGGGAAGTTCTGCTGCACTTCCGGCCGTTCCTTGCCGCCAAAGGGCGGATTGGCCAGCACCACGTCGTAGCGATCCTTTTCCTGAATGTCGGCGAGATTTTCGGTGAGCGTGTTGGTGTGGATGACATTCGGCGCTTCGATGCCATGCAGAATCATGTTCATGATGGCGATGACGTAGGCGAGCGACTTCTTTTCCTTTCCGTAAAACGTGCGTGTCTGGAGGACTTGCCAGTCGGCCACCTTGAGCTTGGCCTTGTTCGTCAGGTAAACGAACGATTCGCACAGGAAACCCGCCGAGCCGCACGCGCCGTCGTAAATTTTCTCGCCAATTTCCGGCTGCACGACCTGAATGATGGCGCGGATGAGCGGGCGCGGCGTGTAATACTCGCCGCCGTTGCGCCCGGCGTTGCCCATGTTTTTGATCTTGGCTTCGTAAAGGTGCGAGAGTTCGTGCTTCTCGGTCTGCGAGCGGAAGCGCAATTCGTCAATGTGGTCAATGATTTCGCGCAGGTTGTAGCCGCTCTGAATCTTGTTCTTAATCTCGCCGAAAATTTCGCCAATCTTGTATTCGATGGTGTCCGGCCCCGTCGCCCGCTGCTTGAAACCGTGCAGATAGGGAAAGAGCTTGCCGTTGACGAAATCGCGGAGGTCGTCGCCGGTCAGGGCAGCGTTGTGGTCGAGCTTGCCGTCCCTGTCCTTGGGTGCTGCCCACGTTTCCCAGCGATACGGCTTGTCGAGGATGTAGGTGTATTTTTTGCCGTCGAGCGCAGCTTCGGTTGCCTTGTCTGCTTCGAGTCCGTCGAGATATTTCAGAAACAGCAGCCAGGAGGATTGTTCGGTGTAATCGAGTTCGGTGGTGCAACCGGCTTCTTTCCGGAGAACGTCGTCAATATTCCTGAAGGCTTGCTCGAACATGATATTCAGGCTGAGCTTTTTGGTTTGAGAGTCCGGCTCGACATGGCGGGCATCGTATTTCAAAACGAGGCACGGGCAAATAAAAACGGGACTTCGCGGATTTCAATTCGCGCCAGGCGCAAAGACGCCATCATCTTCGCAAAATATTCTCCATGCGCAGAATCACAGAGTCAAAACTCCAGGAGCCGGTTAACCATGGAAATAAAACGGTCATCAAACGACTGAAGTCGAGCAGCCTCGCGCACTGTGATTGAGCGATTGTCCCTATAATGAGTGAAGCGGCCTGATCCGGGATTGCGAAAGTTGGCAGTTATTGTAAAGCCGATGCCTTGCGGGTGAAGTCGTGCATAAGCTTGACCTGAAAGACCGGGTTGCTCATTGTAAAACCCCACATTCACCATGGTTAAAATATTAAATTTGCTCAAATGCGCGTCCCCGGCGGCTGCGCTGGCCTTGGCTCAACTTCAATCGGCGGCGGCGGCGGAAACATCAGCCTTCACACTTTCACTGCCGATTGCGTCCGGCCCGTTTCAGCCAACGATGGATTCGCTGACGAATTATTCCTGCCCGGAATGGTTTCGCGACGCGAAGTTCGGCATCTGGGCGCATTGGGGGCCACAGGCGGTGCCGATGGAGGGCGACTGGTATGCGCGCAAAATGTATCAGCAGGGTTCGGCGGATTACAACGATCATCTTGCGCGTTTCGGTCATCCCTCAACGAACGGATGGAAGGATATCATCCCACTCTGGCACGCCGAAAAATGGGATCCGGACAAGCTGATGGCACTCTACAAAAAAGCGGGTGCGCGATACTTTGTGAGCATGGGTTCGCATCATGATGATTTTTTCCTATGGAACTCCCAACTTCACAGATGGAACGCCGTGAACTACGGCCCGCATCGTGACGTGGTGGGCGACTGGCAGACGGCTGCGAAAAAACAAGGTCTGCCCTTCGGCGTCTCCGAACATCTCGGCGCGAGTTTCATCTGGTTTCAGGACGCGCATAAATCGGACAAGACCGGCCCGCTCGCCGGCGTGCCCTATGACGGGGCCAATTCTAATTACTGGGACCTCTACCATTTTCCCGCCGACAAAGACGACAAGTCGGAATGGTATTCCAACAATCCCCGTTGGCAGCAGCAATGGTTCAATGAAATCAAGGAACTCGTGGACAATTATCATCCCGACCTGCTTTACAGTGACGGCCCCGTGCCGTTCGGCAACGAAGTGGGCTTGAGCCAGATTGCGAATCTTTACAACGACAACATCCAGCACAACCACGGCAAGTTGACTGCCGTTTACACTTGCAAGCAACCTTCCGACGGGCGCTGGGTCCAGGACTTTGAACGCGGGGTCAATGGCCGCATTAATCCATATCCGTGGCAGACCGACACGTCCATCGGCGACTGGTTTTATAACCGGCACTGGAAATACCAGCCGTTGAGCTGGACCGTACACATGCTCGTGGACATCGTCAGCAAAAACGGAAATTTGCTGCTCAACGTCGTGCTGCGTCCCGACGGTTCGCTTGATCCTGAAGTCGAGACGATGTTGCATCAACTCGCTGACTGGACGGCCATCAACGGCGAGGCAATTTACGGCACACGTCCGTGGCTGGTTTACGGTGAAGGCGAAGTGCAGGCCAAGGGCGGCGCGTTCAAGGAAAATTACACTTACACGGCCAAGGACATCCGCTTCACGACAAAAGGCAAAACACTTTACGCGATTGCGCTGGGCTGGCCGGATGACGGCAAATTTGTCATCAAGTCGCTCGCCAAAACCGATGATGCGGGCGTGAATGAAATTAGGAGCGTGAAACTGCTGGGGCACAGGGGAAAACTTAAATTTATACAGACGACGGAAGGATTGACGGTGGAATTGCCGGGTGAAAAATTAAGCGACCTGACCTGCTCGTTAAAAATCAACGGCAGAAATTTACAGCCAGTGACGCCAACGACGGTCATCCATCCTGACGCGACGGGCCAGTTGACCTTGTCTGCCACGGATGCGGAATTGCATGGCAGCCAGCTTCAGTTGGAAACCCAAGGCGGATTGCCGGACATCGGGTACTGGGATAAAGGCGGCGAGTCCGTTTCGTGGACGGCACAAATTTCCAAGACCGGCAATTTCAAAGTCACCGCCACGATTGCCACACTTAATGCAGACGCCAGCTTTGTCGTCGAAGTGGGCAGCGAAAAACTAATTGCCGAAGCTCCCATGACCGGCAGTTGGGAAAAGTTCCAGACGATTGACCTGGGTCAGATTCAAATTAAACACTCCGGCAATCTGATCGTAAAAGTCGGAGCGAAAGACACTGCAGGCTGGAAAGCCATCAACCTCAATTCAGTTCAGTTGACTCCCGTAAATTGATTTTCACCCGGTTGTGGATTCACGCCGCTTCCGCATCCTGCTTGCGCCGCACTATCGGCTGGCTTTCGCCGCGCACGACCGGCCGCGTGATTTTGACATGAACAATGTTGCCGCTGTCCGGCGCGTCAAACATCACATCCAGCATCAGCCTTTCAATCAACCCGCGCAATGCGCGCGCCCCCGTGCCTTTTTTCAGCGCCTGCGCCGCCAGTTCGCGCAGCGCGTCAGGCGTGAATTCCAGTTCCACGCCTTCCATCGCCATCAGCTTGGCGTATTGTTTCGTCAGCGCGTTCTTCGGCTCGGTGAGAATGGAAACCAATTGCTCCTCGGTCAATTCCGCGAGCGTCGTCACCACGGGCAGGCGTCCGACAAATTCAGGAATGAAACCAAAGTTGAGCAAATCCTCCGGCTCGGCGTGCTGCAACATTTCGTCGCGCGCGGCATGGGAGGAAGCCTTATGCGTTTCGCCAATCGCCCCAAAACCCATCGTGTGCCGCCCCAGCCGCCGTTGAATGACGCGTTCCAGTCCCACGAACGCGCCGCCGCAGACAAATAAAATATCCGACGTGTCCACCCGGATGTATTCCTGCTGCGGATGTTTGCGGCCGCCCTGCGGCGGCACATTGCAGACCGTGCCCTCGAGGATCTTCAGCAACGCCTGCTGCACGCCTTCGCCGCTCACGTCGCGCGTGATGGACGGGCCGTCGGCTTTGCGCGCTATCTTGTCAATCTCGTCAATGTAAACAATGCCGCGTTGCGCGCGTTTCACGTCGTAATCGGCGTTTTGGAGCAGGCGCAACACGATGTTCTCAACGTCCTCGCCCACGTAACCAGCCTCGGTCAACGTCGTCGCGTCCGCAATCGCGAACGGCACGTCCAGAATTTTGGCGAGCGTGCGCGCCAGCAGCGTTTTGCCCGAACCCGTCGGCCCGATCATCAAAATGTTGCTCTTCTCAATCTCAACGTCGGCGTGTTTCGTGGCGGGAACTTTCGCCGTTCCTTCGTTTTCCGGCACAACTTCCGGCTGGATGCGTTTGTAATGATTGTGAACGGCCACCGCCAGGGTTTTTTTTGCGTGTTCCTGCCCGACGCAATACAAGTCCAGTTGCCGTTTGATTTCCGCGGGTTTTAAAATGGAAAATTTTGGCTGCTTCTTTTGGTTTTGAAGTTGCAGTTCGCGGTCGAGGACATTCTTGCACAGGATGATGCAATTGTCGCAGATGTAAACGCCCGGCCCGGCGATCAGCTTGCGCACTTCCGCGTGCGATTTGCCGCAGAAACTGCACATCGTGATGTTGGTGGGGCGGGCCATTTTGGATCAATTTACACAATCGCCGGCGTTTTTTCCATCGCGCCGGGAATTTCCTTCCGCGAAGCCACGACGTGATCCACCAGACCGTAATTTTTTGCCTCCTCGGACGACATGAAATTGTCACGGTCGCAATCCTTCTCCACCTGTTCCACCGCCTTGCCCGTGTGCTTCGCGAGAATGCCGTTCAGGCGCTGCTTGAGCTTGAGCATGTATTTGACGCGAATTTCCACGTCGCTCGCCTGCCCTTCCGCGCCGCCCAGCACCTGATGTATCAGGATGTTCGCGTTCGGCAGCGCGTAACGCTTGCCCTTCGTGCCCGCCGCCAGCAATATCGCCCCCATGCTCGCCGCCTGCCCCACGCAGTAGGTGTTCACGTCGCAGGTCAGATATTGCATCGTGTCGTAAATCGCCAGACCCGCCGTCACGCTGCCGCCGGGCGAGTTGATGTAAAGATGGATGTCCTTTTTCGGATCGCTCATCTGCAGAAACAATAGCTGCGCGATGACAATGTTGGAAACCATGTCGTCCACCGGCGTGCCGAGAAAAAGAATGCGGTCAACCAGCAGCCGCGAGTAAATATCCCAACTGCGCTCGCCGCGACCGGTCTGTTCAACCACAATGGGAACGAGAAAATCTTGCATGGGTAAATAATTACTCCATTTTTGGCACAAGTAAAGTCAACTCCGCGTCTTGACGGTTGATAATTTCCAGACCAGCCGGAACGCGCTCGCGAAATCCTGCGGACGCCCGGCAACCCAATGCGTCACTTTTTCCGGCGCGAACCATTCCCCCGTCTCAATTTCGTCGGGATGCAAAACAAACGGCCCTTCGCTTTCGCAGCGGTAAATCCAGCAGAATTCCCAGCCCGTTTCCCTGCCCGCGTCAATTTTGAAAAGCCGTTGCGGCGTTTGCGTCAGCCGCAATCCAATCTCCTCGCGCAACTCGCGTACCACGCACGCGTCATAATCCTCGCCGCTGTCCAGGTGGCCGGACGCCGACGAATCCCACTTCCCGGCGGCGATGTCCTTTTTCTGCGAACGCTTCTGGAGAAAAACCTCGCCGCGCGAATTGAACACCAGCACGTGGATGGCGCGATGCCACAGCCCGCGCGCATGAACCTCGCCCCGCGTGTTCTGCCCGATCACCTCGTCGTGCTCATTGACGACATCAAAAATTTCTTCGGTCATAAAAACCAAGCTGGCATTGGGTCGGAAAATCCTATGGACCGCCATCATCGTTGGAAAGAACAACCTAGTGAACTCAGGCCCGTGGATGCGCCGCGTCGTATGCCTTCTTTAGCCGTTCGGTCGTGACGTGCGTGTAGACCTGCGTCGTAACGAGATGCGCGTGGCCGAGCAGTTCCTGCACGCTGCGCAAATCCGCGCCCGCGTCCAGCAGATGCGTCGCGTAACTGTGCCGCAGTTTGTGCGGCGTGAGGCCTGGGTCGAGTCCGGCGATGACGAGATATTGTTTCAACCGCCGCGCAAGTTGAACCGGCTGAAGCGGCGCCGGATTTTTTGTCTCCGCAAAAAAGACCGGCGATTGTCCCGACGGCGGCGACTT
The DNA here is from genome assembly GCA_050015635.1 of Verrucomicrobiota bacterium. Lineage (GTDB taxonomy): Bacteria > Verrucomicrobiota > Verrucomicrobiia > Limisphaerales > UBA11358 > UBA11358. The sequence goes on along the minus strand of JBEKBA010000021.1, from coordinate 12,055 downwards.
CTGCCTGCTCCAATAATTTTGAATCGCGCGCAATGCCGGTTCGCCAACCGGCACGAGCCGCTCTTTTTTTCCTTTGCCGCGCACGCGCACAAGCCGCTCGTCCCAATCAATGTCCTCCGCGCGCAAACCGCACAGTTCGCTCACGCGCAAACCGCAGGAATAAATCGTTTCGAGAACTGCGACATCGCGATAACAAACGCTTGCGGAAATTGGCCGGCCAGCCTTTTTTCGCCTCTGAATTTTCAACGGTTCAAGCGGGGCAGCCAACAAATTTTCCATTTGGGGTCTGGTCAGATATTTTGGCAGACGCCGCGCCAGCTTCGGCAGCGCAAGATTTTTGATCGGCGAAATTTCAACCGCGCCGTGCCGCACGAGAAATTTATAAAACGTCCGCAACGTGGAAAACCGGAGTTGAATCGCCGCGCGCCCCAGATTATGCCGTCCAAGATACCGCAGATAATTCCGAAAATCATCGCGTTGAAGTTTTTCCCACGCGGGCGGTTGCCCCCGTTCCTCGTGATGCCAGCGGCAAAATTCAGTCAACACCTGCTGGTAATTCCGTTGCGTGTAGGCCGAAGCGCCGCGATCCGTCGCCAGGTGCGCGAGGAATTTAACAATCCACTTGTCGCAGACTTCAAAGCCGACTTTATCTGATTCCAATTTCAAATTTCAGACCCGCTGCGTCAACCGAAATTTTCCCGAAGGCTGCGGCGGCAACATTTTCACAACTTCGGTGCGGGTTCGATTCGGAAGCTGGAGTAAGTTTTCAATGCGCGCTGTCACACAATTTAATTCTTCCGCACCCGGCCCATTACCGTCGGCAATGAATTGTAAATGGCAATCACCACCTCCCATCTGGCGAAGTTGGTAATGCGCAATGCCCGCTACACCCGCAAAGCATTGATCAACGTCAAACGTCGTCACGAGCCGGCTATCGCGACGGCGCAATACGTCGCGTGAACGTCCATGAACAAAATAATTTGTCGCGTAAGGCCGCTCGCACCGCTGCGCGAGATCGCCGATGCGGTAGCGGACAAGCGGCATGAAATCGTTGGTCAGAGTCGTCACCACCAAATTACCGACACCGCGTGCGTCGGGTTCGGCAATTTCGTAAAAAATATTTTCGTAACTCGGTTTCATTTCACCGTGCTCGTTTTCCATCAGCAAATGACCGGTTTCAGTTGAACCATAAAGATCGAAAACCGGAACGCCGAAAACACGCTGCAAAATTCTGCGGTGAACGACGCTGACAAATTCGTAGCTGCAAAGAATGAATCGCACCGACGGAAACCGGACGCCGCACCGTTCGCAGAAAAGCGCGAACCAGGCACCATGCACCGGATCCAGATCCAGAAATTGCGGCGACCACCCGGAAATCTCCACCGCCATGCGCGCCAGTTCAGTGTCGTTCAACAGAAACGGAATACGCGCCATGTTCACGAACAGGGTTGCGTCGAGCGTACGCGCCGATTGCGACTGCCAGTTGGATAAGCAGGTAAGGCCATTGCAAACGGGCGGAGTAATCGTTGCACGACGCGCGTGTGAAAATTCGTCCAAGACACCGGCAACGAAACGATTCAACCGCAACACGCGTGCTTCCTGCTCATTCCACCAGCCGCGACCGAACAGCACCGCCGCCCGCTCTTCCGAAGTGCCGGATGTATGTTCCACTTCAACCGCCTTTTCCGCCTGCAGCGTTTCGAGACTTTGTCCGGCCCGGAGAAAATTTTGAGGAAAATTTTTGCGCAGCTCGCGCTTGCCGATCAAAGGCCGATTAAAAAAATCAAGTTGCGCCAGCGCGCCCTGATACAACGGTACTTCCCGCCAACGTGGCAGAAGTTTTTCCAGACGGGAAAACTGCGCTGCCTCGTCAATGAGTTCTGGTGTCGCCAACATCGTTCTAATATAGATGCATCAATTGGCGGAAAATTCCAGTGGATTTACTCGCGCGGCGGAAAATCGAAAGTCACTTTGCCCTTTTCGTCCATCACCAGATACGCAGGGAACGGTTTCCCGGCCTTGGAAATGAATTTGTCGAGCAAATCGCTTTTACTGCTGGCAAGAATTTTTTTTGCCTGCGCCGGCTCAATCGGCTGCTGCAAAATTTCCCGGCTAATTTTGAATTTGCAGGCGCGCGAATCCAACTGTGACTTCTCGCAAATATAACCGGCTTCCGTGTCGAAAACTTTGCCGCCGCATTTCGGACATTTGCCGAGCGCTTCCTTGCCAGTGAAATCAACTTTCGTTAGTGGCTCGCGTGGCGTTCCGTCCTTCGCCTTGCCCTTTTTTTCGCGTGGCGCAAATTCAAACGCCGTGCCGCCATCCTTCAACACCAAAAACGCCTCGAACTTGCGGTTATTTTTCTTGGAGACAAATCCCTTGAGCAAATCCGTTTTGCCGGTGGCGAGCAGTTTTGTGATCTGCGCCGGTTCAATCGTCTGCTGTAAAATGATTTTACCCGTGCGGAACGTACAGGTCTTGTCCGGGCCGGTGGCCTTCTCGCAAACATAATTCATGCCCGCGTCAAAAACATTTCCACCGCACCTGGGACATTTGCCGAGCGCTTCCTTGCCGGTGAAATCCACCGGTGCGGAAGCCTCACCATCCTTGTTTTGATCGTTGCCGAAATCAAATTCCGGCTTGAACTCCGCATTCATCTTGATAATGGCGGCAAACGGAAAACCTCGTTTGCTGCGAAAACCTTGCAGTGGCCCGACGACACCTTTGCTGATGAGTTCCTCGACTTCGGAAATTTCCAGTTGCCGGCTCGCCACGATTTTCCAGAGTGCGAAACCGCATTTCTGGCACTGGAATTTTTTGTAATTCTCGTGAATCTCGTCGCCGCATTTCGGACACGGGACTTTCAATGTGCCGAAATCGCCCGGCACCGTGTCGCTTTCATAACTCTTGGCCTTGGCCACGATCTCGCGCGTCGCGTCGGCAATTTCCTTCATGAATTCGCCGCGCTTCAATTTTCCGCGCGCCATGAGATTCAATTTGAATTCCCAGTCGCCCGTCAATTCCGGCGAGCAAAGTTGCGGAATATCCAGACCGCGCAAAAGTGTGATGAGCGAAAATGCCTTTGCCGTCGGCTGCAACTCGCGTCCGTTGCGATGAACATATTTTTCCCAGATCAAGCCTTCGATGATTTGCGCGCGCGTCGCGGGCGTGCCGAGACCTTTTTCCGACATCGCCTCACGCAATTCCTCGTCCTCGATGAGCTTGCCCGCGCCTTCCATCGCGCCGAGCAACGTCGCTTCCGAATAACGCGGCGGAGGTTTGGTTTGGTTCGCCTCCACTGCGATTTTCTCCGTCTTGACCATTTCGTCTGGCTTCACCGGTACGAGACTCGGCGTGTCGTCGGATTCCGCCTCCTTGCCGTAAACCGCGAGCCAGCCGGCATTGACCATCATCTTGCCTTCGCTCTTGAACGGCTCGCCCTCAACTCGCGTGATTCGAGTCGTCACGAGAAATTCTGCTGCCGGATAAAAAATCGCGAGAAACCGTTTCGTGACGAGGTCGTAAAGCTTTTGCTCCGGCTCGCTCAAATGTTTCGGCTCGACAAGCGTGGGGATAATGGCGAAGTGATCGGAAATTTTTGCGTTGTTAAAAATACGTTTGTTCGGGCGAACCCAATCGCTCTTCAATATCTGACTGGCGAACGGTGCGTAATTTGTCCCGCCAAAAACTTCCAAAGTTTTTTTTACCGTGCCGATGTAATCTTCCGGCAGCGCGCGCGCGTCCGTTCTGGGATACGTCAGCACTTTGTGCCTTTCGTAAAGCGCCTGCGCCAGACCCAAAGTATTTTTTGCGGAAAAACCAAAACGCCCATTCGCTTCGCGTTGCAAACTGGTCAAATCGTAAAGCAACGGCGAAAGCGAAGTCGTCGGCTTGCTTTCTTCCGTAACGACACCGGGTTTACCCAGACATTTTTCGCGGATGGTTTCCGCGAACTTGATGTCCCAAACACGTTCGGGCCTAAGTTGGTCGTCGCCGTCTTTTCTGGAAAACTTTTCGTCGAACCAGCGTCCGAGGTATTCGCCCGCCTGCGCCACGAACGTTCCGTGAATTTCCCAAAAATCGCGTGACACAAATTTTTTGATGCGTTCCTCGCGCTCGACCAGAATCGCCAGCGTCGGTGTCTGCACACGGCCAACGGTTGTGAGATGAAAGCCGCCGGTCTTGGAATTGAACGCTGTCATCGCGCGCGTGCCGTTGATGCCAATGAGCCAGTCGGATTCGGAACGACACGTCGCCGCATCGGCAAGCGGAATCATTTCCTCGTCCTTGCGTAACGCGGCAAAACCTTCACGAATTGCCGCCGTCGTCATGGATTGCAGCCAGAGTCGTTGAATCGGCTTGTCGCTTTTCGCATATTGGACGATATAACGAAAAATCAATTCCCCTTCGCGCCCGGCGTCGCACGCATTGATGAGCGTTGTCACGTCTTTGCGTTTGATGAGCTTGAGCAACACTTTCAGCCGCGCCTCGTTTTTTTCAATCGGCGTCAGATCAAAGTGCGGCGGAATGACGGGCAGGTGCGCAAACGTCCACTTGCCGCGCTTGACCTCGAACTGCTCCGGCACGATGAGTTCAAGCAAATGGCCGACCGCCGACGAAATAACGTATCCGTCGTTTTCAAAATAATCCGCGTGCCTTTCAAACTTGCCGAGCGCCTTTGAAATGTCGCTGGCGACGGACGGTTTTTCCGCGATGATGAGTGCTTTGCCCATTTGTTGCGCGGGAAACTTGCGGAGAAAATTTTAATTGTCAACACCGGCGCGATTGACAAGGGCAATAAGTTTTGCGGAAATGCCACGCAATTCAATCGCATGACAACGCAAAATAAAACCATTTCCACCGATTCGTTGCTGCACGAAAGCCGCACGTTCCCGCCATCGCCCGATGTTTTGCAGCGCGCGCTTATCAATGCCGCACGATACAATGCGCTGTATGAACGCTCCATCCGTGAGCCGGAAAAATTCTGGCTGGAGCAGGCGGGCACGTTGGACTGGTTCAAGAAACCAACGGTTGCCGGAAAATTCATCTGGGATTCAGCGGCAAAAAAAATCGAACACACCTGGTTTGAAGATGGACAACTCAATGTCACCGTCAATTGCCTCGACCGTCACCTGAAAAAATTGCGCCACAAAATCGCCATCGTCTGGCAGGGCGAGCCGGAAGGGGAAGTGAAAAAAATCACTTACGGCGAATTGTACGCAGACGTGTGCAAGTTCGCGAACGCCCTGAAATCGCTCGGCGTCAAAAAAGGCGACCGCGTGGCGATTTATATGCCAATGATTCCTGAGGCCGCCGCCGTCATGCTCGGCTGTGCGCGCATCGGCGCAATCCATTCGGTCGTATTTGGCGGTTTCAGCGCGGATTCGCTCTCCGACCGCATCAACGATTCGGCCTGCAAACTGCTCATCACCGCAAATGTTTCCTTGCGCGGCGGCAAAAGCATTCCGCTCAAAGCCATTGCCGATGAGGCGTTGAAAAAAACTTCCAGCATCGAGAAAGTGGTCGTCGTCAAACGCAATGCCGAGCCATGCAACCTCGTTTCCGGCCGCGACGTTTGGTATCACGATTTGATGACGAAGGCTTCGGCGGATTGCGCGCCGGAAAAAATGAAAGCCGAGGATTTTTTGTTCATCCTTTACACATCCGGTTCGACCGGCAAACCCAAGGGCGTCGTCCACAGCAACGCCGGTTATCTGCTCTGGAGTGCGTTGACGCACAAATACGTTTTTGATATCCACGACGATGACGTTTATTTCTGCACCGCCGACATCGGCTGGGTCACCGGCCACAGCTACGTTGTATATGGCCCGCTCTGCAACGGCACGACGACACTGATGTTTGAAGGCATTCCGACTTTCCCCGACGCCGGACGCTTTTGGAAAATCGTCGAAAAATTCAAAGTCACTTCGTTTTACACCGCGCCGACGGCAATTCGCGCGCTCATCCGGCTCGGGGATGAATGGCCGGCGAAATATGATTTACGTTCGTTGCGTGTCCTCGGCACGGTTGGCGAACCGATCAATCCCGAAGCGTGGATGTGGTATCACCGCGTCATCGGCAAAGACCGTTGCCCCATTGTGGACACCTGGTGGCAAACCGAGACCGGCGGTCATTTAATCACTGCCCTGCCCGGCGTGAACACGTTGAAACCCGGCAGTGCAAATCGTCCGTTTTTCGGGGTTGAACCGGTTGTTTTGCGCGATGACGGCACGGAATGCCAGTCGAACGAAGGCGGCAAGTTGTGCATCAAGAAACCGTGGCCGGGCATCATGCGCACAACCTGGGGCGACCATGAACGTTTCGTGAATACGTATTTCATGACGTTTAAAAATTATTATTTCACCGGCGACGGCTGCCGCGTGGATGCCGATGGCGACTATTGGCTGCTCGGGCGCGTGGATGATGTCGTGAATGTCTCCGGCCACCGCATCGGCACGGCGGAAGTTGAGAGCGCGCTCGTGAGCCATGCGAAAGTCGCCGAAGCCGCCGTCGCACCGATGCCACACGACATCAAAGGCCAGGCGCTCTACGCCTTTGTCACGCTCAAGGATGGAATTACCGACAGTGAAGAACTGAAAAAGGAACTCGCGCTGCACGTCCGCAAAGAAATCGGCGCGATTGCGGTGCCGGATAAAATTCAATTTGCGCCCGGCCTGCCGAAAACGCGTTCGGGAAAAATCATGCGCCGCATCCTCCGTAAAATTGCCGAGAATCAGACCGACCAGATTGGCGATGTCTCTACCCTTGCCGACCCGCTCGTCGTCGAGGCGCTGGTCAAAGGCAAACAGTAATTTCCTGGCGAGGAAATGGAAGCGTCATATTGCTTTCGCCTGGGAGCTCACTTAATTTGTCGCTTTTCAGGTTGACGGATGAGCCGCGCTTTTTCCTTTCACCTTCGCACTTTTGCCGATTGAATTTCCCGTCATGTCGCACGAATACGTTCTCAAACCGTTCACGCCGGAAATCCGGGTGAATATTGACTACGCGCGCGAACTCAACGAACAGCAGCTTGCCGCCGTCACCGCAGAGCCCGGCCCGGCGCTTGTCATTGCCGGTGCGGGTTCGGGCAAGACGCGCACGCTCATCTATCGCGTCGCGTATCTGCTCGAACAGGGAACTCCCGCCGATCGCATTCTGCTGCTGACGTTCACGAACAAGGCCGCCGCGGAAATGATGCGGCGCGTTTCTGATTTGCTCGGCCAACAACTCCTTACGCTCTGGGGCGGCACCTTTCATTCCATCGGCGCGCGGATTCTCCGTCAACACGCGGACTTGCTTGGCTACCAGCGAGATTTCTCGATTCTCGACCGCGACGACGCGAGGGATTTGATCAAGGCGTGCGTGGCCGACGCGGGCATCGAGACGAGAGGCACACATTTTCCGAAACCCGAAGTGCTGAATGAAATTTTTTCGCTCGCGGTCAATACGCACAAAACGGCAAATGAAATTCTTGAAACGCAATTCAGTTACTTTTCGCAATTCGCCATGCAGATTTCAGATCTCGCGCAACGCTACACCAAACGCAAACACGCGACTAACGCGATGGACTTCGACGACCTGCTCGCGCTCTGGCTTGCGCTGCTCCAGAACCACGCCGACGTACGCGAACATTATCAGCGGCGGTTTCAGTTCATTCTCGTGGATGAATATCAGGACACGAACAAATTGCAGGGCGACCTGATTGACCTGCTTGCTGCGCGGCACAAGAACGTCACGGTCGTAGGTGATGATGCGCAAAGCATTTACGCGTGGCGTGGCGCGAATTTTCTGAACATTCTTGAATTTCCCAGGCGTTATCCCGGCGTGAAAGTTTTCAAGATCGAAACGAATTACCGCAGCACGCCGGAAATCCTGAAAGTTGCCAACGCCGCGATTGCCGCGAATGTGAATCAATTCGCCAAGGAACTCGCGCCCGCGCGCAAGTCCGGCATGAAACCCGTCCTGCTCGCCTGTACCGACGCGGCCCAACAGGCGGCGTTCATCGCGCAGCGCGTTTTGGAATTGCGCGAGGAAGGCGTGAACATGAATCAAGTCGCCGTGCTTTATCGCTCGCACTTTCATGCGCTGGAATTGCAGCTTGAACTGACCAGGCGCCAAATCCCCTTCTCCATCACCAGCGGCATCCGCTTCTTCGAACAAGCGCACATCAAGGACGCGACCGCATATTTGAAGTTCGTCGTGAATCCACGCGACGAAATTGCCTTTAAACGCCTCGCGCAACTGCTGCCCGGCATCGCCGCCAGGGGCGCGGACAAACTTTGGAAACTTTTCCAGGAAAAAATGGAGTCTCATGCTTTGACCACGCCAAAAAATCCGCTGGCAACGGCTTTACAGTCCTGCTCCAAAAATGTCGGCGCAAAAACCTCGCCGGCCTGGGCGCAATTTACCGCCACCGTTTCGCAACTTGAAGACGAAACCGCGCGCAAAAGTGCGTCGAAGATGCTGCAGCTCGTGATTGACGCGGGCTACGACGATTATCTCAAGGAAACCTATGCGAACTACCGCTCGCGCCTGGACGATCTTGAACAGCTCGCCGCGTTCGCGTTTCAATTCGGCACGGTTGAGGAATTTCTCACACAACTCGCCCTGCTCACCAACGTCGAAGCCGAGGACGAACAAGCCGCCAAGTCCGAGGACGAAAAAATCAAGCTCTCCACCATCCATCAGGCGAAGGGACTGGAGTTCGGGATCGTGTTCGTCATCATGCTGTGCGACGGATTGTTTCCGTCCGCGCGCGCGATGGAAAGCACCGACGGCGAGGAGGAGGAAAGGCGGCTGTTTTACGTTTCCATCACGCGCGCGAAGAACGAGCTTTACCTTACCTACCCGCTGATTCGTGGCGGCTTTGGCAATTCCGGCAACGACGCCTTTCAATCACCCTCGCGCTTTCTCTCGGAAATTCCCAAAGACCTCGTGAATGAATGGAATCTGCGTCCGGCAAATCTTTATCGTTGAACGCAATACAGATGCAACGGGTGGAAGTAAATGTGAGCCATTAAATTGCAATTCAAATACCATTCACCTTGATTGTCAGGGCAGTGCCACCTGACCGTCGAAATCATTTCGAATTTTTTCCGGGTTCTGGCATCTTATTAATGTGCGATGCGTTGGAATCCTTTTGGCCACCTGCTTTTGTCTCGCGGCATTCACCGCGTACGCCGCGCATACGCAGGTGAAATTGATTTTGTCCGCCGGAACCGCCAGGCCCGGCGACACGATTTTAGCCGGCGTGGATTTGAAAATGGAATCCGGCTGGCACACCTACTGGAAAAATCCGGGTGCTGCCGGCATGGCCACCGAAATCAAATGGCAATTGCCGCCCGGCGTCACCGCTGGCGAAATCCAATGGCCACTGCCGGAAAAACTTCCACCCGCCGAAGTGACGACCTATGGCTACGAAAATGAAGTGATGCTCATCGTGCCGCTCACACTCGCAACAAATTTGCCCGCCGGCCCGATTGATTTGAAAGCAAACGTCTCGTGGCTCGAATGCAAAGAAGTTTGCATTCCCGTCAACGCGAACGTCGAAGCCACGCTGAATGTCGGTAGCGAGACAAAAATTTCCACTGATGCTGAACTGATTCAGTCGTGGCACGATAAAACACCAGGATCCGGCGACAGCCTGTCGGCCCGGGCGTGGTGGGAAACTCCAGCCACCAACGATATGCGTTCATTGGTTATCGAATGGCCAACTTCAAATGCTCTTCAGCCAAATAAAACGGCTGATTTTTTCCCCGATGCCAGCGATGACTTTGAAATTCAAGCTGCGACTGAAATCATTCCCGACACCAACCAATTTTGGCTGCGCAAAGTTGTTAAAAAATTCTCCGGCGACTGGCCGCAGAAAATTTCCGGTGTGGCGATTTTGCAGAGCGGCAGTTCGCGCGAAAGTTTTAACGTTGAGCTTCCGGTAACTGACAAAGCTCCAACCGATGAAACTGCGTCCGTCGCAACCACAATACCCATCGCACCCGCACCGACCCTGACCGCACAACCGCTCTGGCGAATGTTGCTCTATGCTTTCATCGGCGGATTGATTTTGAACATCATGCCGTGCGTGTTGCCGGTCATTGCGCTGAAAATTCTCGGCTTCGTCAGCGAAGCCCGCAGCGAACCTCGCCGCGTCCGTAATCTCGGTTTGATTTATGCGTTCGGTGTGCTCGTTTCATTTCTCGCGCTCGCAGCCATTGTTATCGGTGTCAAAGCCGCCGGGCATCACGCCGGCTGGGGAATGCAATTCGGCAGTCCCGTTTTCATCGTCTGTCTCACCACGCTCGTCATGCTCGTCGCGCTGAATTTGTTCGGCGTGTTCGAAATCACGCTTGGTGGACACGCTCTGAATGCCGCGGGCGAACTCGCCTCGAGGCACGGCGCAACGGGCGCATTCTTTAACGGCGTTCTCGCCACAACCCTGGCAACGCCTTGCACCGCGCCATTTTTGGGCGCGGCGCTTGGATTCGCGTTCACGCAAAGCGCGCCGGCGATTGTGCTGGTTTTTCTCACCGTCGGACTTGGCCTCGCGTCACCCTACGTTTTGTTGAGCTGGAATCCGGCGTGGCTGAAATTTCTGCCCAAGCCCGGCGCATGGATGGAAAAATTCAAAATCGCCATGGGCTTCCCGATGCTGGTGACTGTCGTGTGGCTCTTCAATCTGGCCTACGACGACTACGGCAAAAATGTTTTGTGGCTTGGAGTTTTTCTGGTCGTCGTTGCGTTCGCCGCGTGGATTTTCGGAGAATTCGCCCAGCGCGGTCACAAGCACAAAATTGTGGCTGTAATCATTACTCTGATTTTGCTCGGCGGCGGTTATGTTTACGCACTGGAAAACCAATTGCGCTGGCGCGAGCCGGTTGCGGAGACGGACACGGCAGGTTCACTGAAAGAATCGCCGGACGGCATTGACTGGCAACGCTGGTCGCCCGAAGCCGTCGCACAGGCGCGCGACGCCGGAAAACCCGTGCTGGTGGATTTTACAGCCGATTGGTGCCTGACTTGTCAGGTTAACAAAAGATTTGCCATCGAAATTCCATCCGTGCGCGCAAAATTGAAAGAGCTCAACGCCGTCGCGCTCGTCGGCGACTATACGCATTTCCCCGACAGCATCACGGCGGAATTGAATCGCTACAATCGCGCCGGCGTGCCGCTCGTTTTGGTTTATCCTAAAAGCCCCGTCGCGCCGCCGATTGTGTTACCGGAGGTTTTGACCCCGGGAATTGTTATAAATGCCCTTAACCGGGCGGTGCAATGAAATGCACGAGACAACCAGGGGGCGCATCGTTGGGTAGCTAAATTGGGGGATTACAGGCGCATTGCAGCCCTGCTGCAGGGGTGCTGCAGCACCGCTGCATTGGCACGGCAAAGCGAGAGCGAGCCTTGGCGTCAGGTTTACAATTTCAGGTTGCATTCAGGGGAGTGTCGTGCAACCCTGTGATGCGTTATTTGAACACAGGTTGATTTTTTGTGTCTTAAACAACGAAACAAATATATAATCGAATCCATCATTTATGAAAACAGCATTAGTTCTGATGAGTGCCATGGCTTTGGCCGCGACCGCGTTCGCCGTCGAAGTCGGCAAGCCCGCGCCGGATTTCACCGGCACGGACATCAACGGCAAGACGATTCACCTGTCCGATTACAAGGGCAACATCGTTGTCATCGAATCCTACAACTCCGACTGCCCGTATTGCCACAATCAATACGCGACGGGCGCAACGCAGGATTTGCAAAAGGAACTCGCCGCCAAAGGCGTCGTCTGGCTCATGGTCAATTCCGTGAACCCGGGAAATTTCAGCCATCGCACGCCCGAGCGAGCGCGCGCGGAATGGAACTCTGAAAAAATCGCCGCAACCGCATGGATTGATGATAGCTCCGGTGCCATCGGCCATCTTTACGAAATGAAAACCACGCCGCATATGTTCGTCATTGATAAAAACGGCACGCTCGTCTATGACGGCGCGATGGACAACAAGCCCGATCCGTTTCACGACCCGCGCACCGCGAGGAATTACGTCCGCGAAGCCGTGGATAATTTGCT
>JBEKBA010000020.1:0-34507 GCA_050015635.1 Verrucomicrobiota bacterium | reverse complement strand
GTCGAGCAGATGCGAAAGCAGGCCCAAATGATCCGACGGTTTAATGTGGAATTGCCGTCGCTCATCGGACAAAAGGTACGCTAGGGATAACAGGCTGATCGGATCCAAGAGTTCATATCGACGATCCGGTTTGGCACCTCGATGTCGGCTCGTCGCATCCTGGGGCTGGAGAAGGTCCCAAGGGTCATCGCATCCTGGGGCTGGAGAAGGTCCCAAGGGTCCGGCTGTTCGCCGGTTAAAGCGGTACGCGAGCTGGGTTCAGAACGTCGTGAGACAGTTCGGTCCTTATCCACTGTGGGCGCAGGAGACTTGAGGGGTTCCAACCTTAGTACGAGAGGACCGGGTTGGACGCACTTCTGGTGTGGCAGTTGTTCCGTCAGGGGCATCGCTGCGTAGCCATGTGCGGAAGAGATAAGCGCTGAAAGCATCTAAGTGCCAAGCTCATCCCAAGATAATGTCTCCCGGAGCGCAAGCTCCCTAAAGACCACGGGCAGACCACCCGTTTGATAGGCCAGAAGTGTAAGCGCCGCGAGGCGTTCAGCTGACTGGTACTAATCGGTCGTGCGGCTTGATTACTTTTTCCTTCAGGGAAAAGTATTTTTAACTCGCGAATTGTAGTGGCTCAACCATGTCCCTGTGTGTAGTTTTCAGAGAATCGCCGAACCTACTTCGGAAACGATCTTTAAAATTTATCAGGCAAAAATCCTGATTAGCAATTTGGTGGCCATAAAGCTGTGGTCCGACCCGTTCCCATTCCGAACACGGCCGTCAAACACAGTCTTGCCGATGGTAGTGGTTGTATAGCTTCCGCGAGAGTAGGTTGCCGCCAGTCTTTCAAAAAGCCGGAGAAATTTTTCTCCGGCTTTCTATCTTCAGGCTTAATCTCATTTTCTTTGTCTGCTATTACTGTGCCGCTGACACCGTCCAAACACAACTGTCGGTCAAATTGTGGCCATCACGCTTGGCCTTGGCCTCGATGTAATTTTCGCCCGGCTTCAACGCAACTTTCTTCCAAATGAACACGCCGTCCGTCCCGTCGCTGCGTTTGCCTTGGGAAGTTCCGTTGAGCAGCATGTCCACATCCCTGGCGTTGGAATAAATTTTCACGTCCGTTACCGCATTCGTACGTTCGGTAAAACGGCGGCTCGTGATGTAAAGCACCGGTTCATCCGACCAGTTCGCCTTGTAAAAATAGAATGCGTCCTTTTTGATTTTGCGGTCATAGGTTACCAATCCTTTGTCATTGAGACCAGCGACACCGCCCTCGTGGCGCGTGTTAACAGCAAAATCAAACATATTCCAGGCGAACGTGCCCCAGACAAAGGAACGTTGTTTCATCGCCACCCACGCCGCTTCATGGACTTCATTCTGCCATTCTTCAGGATGCCATTGGCTGGCCGGAACGGGCTGTTTGGGATTATCCTCATGCTGCGTGATGTTTGCACCCGCACCGTATTCGCTCACGCAAAACCCGCCGTATCGGCTGTCGTAGCGATGTTTGTCGAGCACCGCGCCGAAATCATCTTTCGAGCCTTGATACCAGCCGGGATAAATGTTCCAGCCAAGCCAGTCCGGAATTTTATTCATCTGCGGTCTTCCATCCGAGGCTGTGGCGGCGATAGTCGGTCGTGTGGGATCTTCCCCATGGGCGACAATTTTCAAATCCTGTAATTCCCGGATCGGATCAGGCCGGTCGGGCCAAAGTTCATTGAACAGGCTCCAGGCAAAAATTGAAGGATGATTGATGTTTTGCCGGATGAGGTCAAGCAGTTGGTTGCGCGAAACCTCTTCAAACTCCGGCGAAGGATTAATTTCATTCACTTGCGGAATTTCCGCCCAGACCATAATGCCGGCTTGGTCACACAGGCTGTAAAAATAATCGCTGTGCTGATAATGCGCGCAGCGGACGACGTTCGCGCCGATTTCCTTGATGAGCGCGATGTCCTCGTCCATGTCCGCCTCGGAAATTGCCCAACCCTTGTTGAAACGATCCTGATGCCGGTCCACGCCGTGCAGCGGATACAACTGGCCGTTCAGAAAAAATCCCTTGTCGGGATCAACCCAATAAAATCGCAGACCGAGCGGCTGTTCAACCGAATCCACCACGCCATCCGCCGAATGCAATTCAACGACTGCTTTGTAAAGATACGGGTCTTTACGTCCGTTCCACAGACGCGGGTGTGGCACGACGACGCGCAACCAATACGGTGCCGTCGCGTTTGGCGCGAGGGTGATTGATTCTTTATTACTGATAACGATATGTCCGTTCGCATCGAACACGCTGGCGACCAAAGTTAACGGCTGTTTTTGGTTCGTGGTGTTGGATATTTGCGCTGTCACGTCAAGCGCCGCCTGTCTTTTACTGACGCTGGTCTGCAGCCACGCGACGCCCGGCGAAGCATGATCGGTGAGTGTGAAATTTTCCTCGCCGGTCACAATCAAATGCACCGGACGATACAGTCCGCCATACACGGAAAAGTCCCCGCTCAACGGCGCAATGTCCGGCTGCCACGCGTTGCTGACGCGCACTGCAAGCAGGTTAGTGCCGTTGTCGGACAGTTGTTTTGTGATTTCAAAACAAAATGCGCCAAAACCGCCAAGATGCTCACCCAGAAATTTCCCATTCAGATAAATGTCGGCCACCAGACTCGCCGCCTCAAATCGCAAAAAATATCGTTTGCCCGGCTGCGGCGCGCCGATGTTCAACTCGCGCCGATACCAGCCCGGCCCGCGATAATAATCCTTTCCCAGTTGCGCGTCTTCCCAGCCCCAGTTGTGCGGAATGGAAATCGCCTGCCAGTGACTGTCGTCGAAATTGGTTTTTTCCGCGTCGGCGATTTCACCTAATTTGAATTTCCAGTCCGAATCGAGCAGCGTGCTTTCGCGCGCGAACAGGTTGAAGGAAAAAACGAGTGCGAGAATCAAAACGGAAAATTTGCGCATGAACCAAATCATGCCAAAAATCATTCCGGCGGCAAACGCAAAGTCGAATCCAGCGGTTGAATATCCGCCAATTCTTTCGCAGAATTTGCGCCGCCGAGTTCCGCCAACCGTTCACCCGCTGGACGTATGCGTGTCTGAAAACTCGCCGCCGCGTCATCGAACGCCGAGTTCGCACGTTCGAGTCCGCTGCGGATTTTCTCGAAGTGTTCGGTGAATTTCACCACGCGTGAATAAAATTCCCGTGCCGCGTCGGCGATTTTCTGTGCGTTCTCCGTCTGCGCGTGCTGCTGCCAGCTCACGCTTACCGAACGCAGCAGTGCGATCAGCGACGCCGGCGTCGCCAGCAAAATCCGTTTCTCCGCCGCCCAGACAATCAAATCATGATCGCCCTCCAGCGCCGCGCTGAAAAGCGATTCCGCCGGCACGAACAACACGACGTAATCGAGCGCGTTCGGAAACTGGCTTGGATAATCGCGCTCGGCGAGTGATTTGATGGTTGCCTTCAATTTTGCCGCGTGAGCGGCCAGCGCTTCCGTGCGCGAGGCTTCGTCCGCTGATTCGAGCGCGTTGAGAAAATCAAAGTCTGGCACTTTCGCGTCCACAATGATGAACCGCTCACCCGGCAGACGCACCACGAGGTCGGGACGATTTTCCCCGGCCTGCGTTTGTTCCGTGAAATCACAATGCGCACTCATACCTGCCGCCTCGACCACGCGGCGCAGCGTTTCTTCGCCCCATTTGCCGCGCGCTTGATTGGAACTCAAAACGCGCCGGAATTGGAGCGTTTCCGAGGCGAGCGACTGGCTTTGCTGCGAGAGTAATTCCAACTGTTTTTTTACTTCGCCGAGTGTGGATGATTGCGAAGCTTCGCTTTGCTGTAATCGTTTTTGGTAAGTTTCCAACTGCTGCTTGAGCGGCTCAACCAAACCTTTGATTGCTTCCTGCCGCTGCGCCAGATCGCCTTTGGCCGTTTCTTGAAGTTTTCCGAAACTCTGCTCCGCCAGCCGCAGAAATTCCGGCGCCGTCTGTTTCAACGCATCCGCGCTCAACGCCTTGAACGCCTCGCGCAAATCAACGAGTGCCTTGTCTTGCAAGGCGCGTTGCTCGACGAGCATTTTTTCTGCCGCGTCGTTTTTTGCTTCCGCCGCCGCATGGGCATTGCTTGCGTCCGTGAGTTGGTTGCGAAGCTGGGCAAGTTCCGTTTCGCGCTGTCCGACTTGCTGGCGTAATTCTTTTTCCAGCCGCGAATCCGAACCGCCGCCGCCGCCGCGTCCTTTGAGCCAACCGTAGAGAAAGCCGAGCAACGTGCCAATAGCGAACGCGATCAGCCATTGGATTCCAACGGGCAGATTCATTTAGAAATGTGCGACGACTTCAATTTCCACGTTCGCGCCTTTGGGCAATGCGGCAACCTGAATGGTCGAACGCGCCGGGAAATCGGCCGTGAAATGTTTCGAGTAAATTTCATTCATCCCCGTGAAGTCCGCGAGGTTTGTCAGGAACACGGTGCTCTTGACGACGTTGGCGAACGTAAGTTTCTGGTCGTCCAGGATTGCTTTTACGTTTTGCAGCACACGCTCGGTTTGCGCCTTGATGTCGCCGGAAATCAGATTTCCGTCCTTCGGATCAATCGGGATTTGGCCGGCACAGAACAGCAGGTCACCGGTGCGCACGGCGTGATTGTAAGGGCCGACGGCGGCGGGTGATTTCGCTGGTTTGATGATGGTTTTGGTTGCCATGAGGTGATTTATTTTAATTTAAAAATGCGAAACAAGTCTGTCGTTTTTGTCCGCTAGCGTCAAGGTGAGGAGGTGAAGCAACCGTGTTTTCAAACACGCTTTAAGTGAAAGCCCGCGTTACTTCGCCGCCAGCGCCGCTTCGATGGCCTCAATCATTTGGGGCGCGTCGGGCTTGATTTTGGAATCGAATCGTTTGAGGATTCTTCCGTTGCGGCTAATCAGAAATTTGTTGAAGTTCCAGGTGATGTTGCCGGGGAACGGCGAGTTCTCACCCGCGAGCACCACGTAAAGCGGATGGCGGTTCGGTCCGTTCACTTCAATTTTATCGAAGATCGGAAAGGTGACGCTGTATTTGGAGGTGCAGAATTGTTTGATCTCTTCGTCCGATCCGGGTTCCTGTCCACCGAACTGATTGCAGGGAAAGCCGAGGATGACGAAGCCCTGGTCTTTGTATTTCTGATAAACGGCTTCGAGATTTTTGTATTGGGGAGTGAAGCCGCATTTGGAGGCGACGTTCACGATGAGCACCACCCTGCCTTTGTAAACGTTGA
Source organism: Verrucomicrobiota bacterium (assembly GCA_050015635.1). Lineage (GTDB taxonomy): Bacteria > Verrucomicrobiota > Verrucomicrobiia > Limisphaerales > UBA11358 > UBA11358. Next base: position 29,274 of record JBEKBA010000020.1, on the reverse strand, counting down.
GCGTGGTGTCCTTGCCATCAATGTCTTTGACGGTGATGTCGTAAATAGAACCGGCGCGGAGTAATGCGGGCATAATAAATAGCGTAAATAGCGCGGCAACGCAGGCGAATTTTTTCATGGCGGAAGGATTAACGGGAACAAACTTCCTGTCAACCCGGTGATTTGACCTTTTGTGGCGGTAAAAGCGAAATGCCGTGTCTAAAACATATTTACTTGCCGCATCGCCAAAACCAAGCTGTTGGCGTCAGATGTTAAGAAATGAAAACTGAATTTGCACAAACCGAACACAATGGATTGGCCGCGCGATTGAAAGCCGCTGCTGACTTGTTGGAATCAATCGCCGGTAATCGCGCGTTGCTCGCCGGGATTTCGGAGGAGGAGCGGATGCGTCTACTTAAGGCGGCGGGTGAAATTTTCTGCCCGGATGTGAATGCGCGACGGCGGCTTGTAAAAGCCAAGGTGCGGCAGCGAAAGGCGGAGAAGTTGCAATGTGACGAGTCCAAACTGAACGAGACGGGCATCCGCAAACTTCGCCGGGAAAAGGTTTTCACCACACCGAACGTGCATCCGCCAATTGGTTTCAAGCAGCAGGAGGTTGAAAACGAACTGGAATTTCGAGAGGTCGTCGAGCCGCAGAATTGTTACATCTGCAAACGAGATTATTCGACGATTCACCATTTCTATGATCAGCTTTGTCCGGCGTGTGCGGGACTGAATTTCCGTAAACGCACCGAGTCGGCGGATTTACGCGGGCGCGTCGCGCTGATCACGGGTGGTCGCGTGAAGATTGGTTATCAGGCGGGTATCAAATTGTTGCGGGCCGGGGCGCAACTCATTGTTAGCACGCGTTTTCCGCGCGATTCGGCGGCGCGTTATGCGGCGGAACCGGATTTCGCGGAGTGGGCGCATCGGCTGGAAATTTTCGGACTCGATTTGCGTCATACGCCGAGTGTCGAGGCGTTTTGCCGACATCTGCTGGCGACGCGGACGCGGTTGGATTTCATCATCAACAACGCCTGCCAGACCGTGCGTCGTCCTCCGGATTTTTATGAGCACATGATGGAGCGTGAAAACGGTTCGCTGAACAAAATGCCGGAGAACGCGCGCAAGTTGCTCGGCACTTATGAAGGTTTGCGCGGCTATCATCTGCTGCCGGAAGGCAACGCTTCGGTGGTGCAAAGCCGCCTGTCGGAAGTCACAGGGTTGACACACGCGGCGGCCTTGTCGCAAGTGCCATTGTTGCCGGACGAACTCGCCGCGCAGAAGGATTTGTTTCCCGAAGGCCGGCTCGATCAGGATTTGCAGCAAGTAGACTTGCGCGAACGCAATTCATGGCGGCTGTTGATGGCCGAAGTTCCAGCAGTCGAGTTGCTGGAAGTTCATCTGGTCAATGCCCTCGCGCCTTTCATCTTGAATGCGCGATTGAAACCGCTCATGTTGCGCATGCCGGAGCGCGACAAACACATCGTGAACGTGTCGGCGGTGGAAGGACAATTTTATCGCAAGTTTAAGACAACGCGGCATCCGCACACAAACATGGCGAAGGCGGCGTTGAACATGATGACACGCACATCGGCGGCGGATTATCATGCGGACGGCATCCACATGAACAGCGTGGATACAGGTTGGGTGACGGACGAAGACCCAGTGCCGATTGCAACACGCAAGGTGAAGGAGCATCGCTTTCATCCGCCGCTAGACATTGTGGACGGTGCGGCGCGGATTGTTGACCCGATCATTACGGGCTTCAACACCGGCAAACACATCTGGGGAAAATTTCTGAAAGATTATCAACCGACGGATTGGTAGCTTGTATTCTTATTCGACGCTGACAATTCTCGCCGACTGGATTTTGCCGCCGAGGTTCAGTTGCGGACGTTCACCTTGTTTCCTGCCGAGAAGTTGTTCGCCCAACGGCGATTGCGGTGTGATGACGAGAATCTCCTTTTTTCCGTAAGCGACTTCGGTGCCGCCCGCGCGCGGACCGATGAAATAAAAGGAATGCTCGCCGTCGGATTCAAGTTCCACCAACGCGCCGGGGTCAATGGCCTCACCATTGAAAAATTTTCGGGTGGCCAGCTTTTCAAATTCGGCGATGGCGGATTCAATTTCCGCCGCCTGCTTGGACTGGCCGCGGGCAAGATAGGAGGCTTCGAGGCCGCGAGTGTCGTATTTGCTCTCGGCCTTGCTCTGCTCGTGCGTGGCTTCGGCACGCGAGGCGTTCGCGGCGCGAAAATAAATTTCCAATTCGTCCGTCAGCCGGGCGATAATTTTATTGATGATGGAGCGCTTGTTCATGCCCAAAAAGCAAAGCTGGAAATCATAAAGAATATTTCAGCATGGTTCGATTTGGCCGTCAAAGATACTTCTCAATAATTGGCTTCAGTTCGGCAATGATTTTCTTCGGCCAGAATTTTTTGTCGGTCAGGATTGCGTTTTTAAGCGTGGAGTGACACGACCAGTTTGGTTCGGTCGGAATTTGCGGAATGGCACTCGCGACAATTTTTTTGGCCGTGTCGGCATTACGATGTAGATTGGTAATGATCATTTCGAGCGTGACGTGCTCCTCTTCCTTCCAGCAATCATAGTCGGTGGACATGGCTAGCGTTGCGTAGGCAATTTCGGCTTCGCGGGCGCATTTGGCTTCGCCAAGATTAGTCATGCCAATCACTTCATAACCGGCATGATGGTTCGCGAGCGATTCTGCGCGTGTGCTGAACGCCGGGCCCTCCATGTTCACATAAGTGCCACCATCATGAACGGGGGCTTTGCAAACGCGGGCGGTTTTAAGGAGGATCTGGCGTAATTCCTCGCAAATGGGATTTGCAAAGGCGATGTGCGCCACGATGCCGCGTCCAAAAAAGGTATGGGCAAGCGATTGTTTGGTGCGATCTACGAACTGGTTAATCAGCACGATGTCGCACGGCTGGTATTTTGCCTGCAACGAACCGACGGCACTGACGCTGATGATCCACGCCACGCCAAGTTTTTTCATCGCCCAAATGTTCGCGCGATGATTGAGTTCGCTCGGCAGAATTTTGTGGCCGCGTCCGTGCCGCGGCAAAAAAACCACGTCGCGGCCACCCAGTTTTCCGGTAAGTAAATCGTCAGACGGTGAGCCGAAAGGTGTTTTGATTTTCACCCATCTCTGGTTCATGAAGCCTTCGATGTCGTAAAGTCCCGTGCCGCCGATAATCCCGACTCGATGTTTTGCCATGCACAGTTTTATAGCATTTGCAGTTCAGAAGTCGCCAGCGTTTTCTCGGCTGGCGCAGCCGCAATAATTTGTTACTTTGCAGTCATGGAATTATTTAATCGCATTCTAAAAACAGCTGTTGAGGGTGGTGCGTCAGACATTCACTTGAAAATTACCACGCCGGTCATTTACCGCATCAACCGTGAACTTATCGCGGTCGAATGTCCGCATCCGACTGCGGACTGGATGAACAGAATTGTTGAAACCATCACGCCCGCGCATTTGAAAAGGCGCCTGGACGAGGAGCGTGAAATTGATTTTTCGTGTTTCATTCCTGAAATCGGACGCTTTCGCACGAATCTTTTTCAACAACGCGGCCAGTGGTGTTTAGCCATGCGCTTCGTCAAAACCCGCGTGCCCAGCTTCGAGGAACTTGGCTTGTTGCCACAAATCAAAAAAATTGCGGAATCACCGCGCGGTATCGTGCTTTTGGCTGGTTCAACCGGTTGCGGCAAATCCACCACGCTCGCGGCGATGATCGAACATATCAACAACAATTTCAAAAAACACCTGATTACGCTTGAGGACCCGATTGAATACGTTTTTGAAGACAATCAATCAGTGATCGAACAGCGCGAAGTCGGCCTCGACACGTTGTCTTTTCATCACGCTCTCAAACATGTTCTGCGTCAGGATCCAGACATCATCATGGTCGGTGAAATGCGCGACGACATCAGTTTCGCGGCGGCGATGAGCGCGGCGGACACGGGACATTTGGTCTTGTCCACACTGCACACGACGACGGCATCGCAGTCCATCACGCGTATCCTTGATTTCTTTAAGGCGGAAGAGCGTGAACAAATCCGCCGTCAACTTGCCGCCACGTTGCGCGGCGTGATTTGTCAGCGCATGATCGGGGCGGTGGATGGCAAGCTGGTTCCCGCATTGGAAATTTTGCTTAACACGCCGATGACAAAAAAACTCATCGAAGAAAACCGACTGGACAAATTGGCTGCGGCGATTGAAACAGGCACGGACGACGGAATGCTTACATTCAATCAATCGTTGTTCAATTTGGTCAAAGCTGGTCGTGTAACGGAAAAAGAGGCGTTGACAAAAGCCACCAATCCGCAGGCGCTGGAGATGAATTTCAAAGGTATTTTCCTCGACGAAGGCCGTCGTATTATCAGTTAAAATAAGGTCAAACCAAATTTCTCTTAGCAAAGTATGTTTGACATAAATACGATAAGGTTTATCGTTTTTTAAAATGCGAGTTTCAAAGAAGACCGATTACGCTTTGCGCGCCTTGTTTACTCTGGTGGATCATTATCATGGCGCGCCGATTCCCATCCGCGAACTCGCCCGGCGGAATGACGTTCCCAAACGCTTCCTTGAACATATCATGCTTGCCTTGAAAGCACAAGGCTGGGTGGACAGCATGGCGGGCATCCGTGGCGGATATTTTCTTACGAAAAGCCCGGATAAAATCACAATGGGCGAAGTGGTGCGGCATTTTGACGGCATTCTTGCGCCAATTGATTGTGTCTCGGTCACGGGATACAAACGTTGCTCGCAGGAATCGGTTTGCCGGTTTCGCCGTGTCTTCCTCGACGCGCGGAATTATGTGGCCAATGTAATGGACCGCGCGACGCTCATGGAGGTTGCCAAAGGCTTGCCGGTTTCAAAGCGCGAAATTTCGGCTGGCTTCATCAGCGGAGAGGGGATTTAGAAGTAAAAAAAACTGTTGACAAGTTTGGCAGTTTGTGAATAATAACGACATATTGAGTCGTATATATGGCAGGCGTCTAAAAATGATTTTGTCATTAAAATGGCTTAATTTGACGATGTTTTTGGTGAAGTGGTTCAGGATTTTTTGGACAAAAAACGACAAGATAAGTCGCTATTATAATTTGACAGTTATGAGTGCAGTCACAATCAAAACAGTCGGCAAAGGCGATGAAAAGCAGGACTGGCTGGAAGTTGTCCGGTACCAGGTCGGATCGCTGCGTTATGGCGTGGTGCAAATCGTCATTCACGATTCGCAGGTGACGCAGATTGAAAAAACCGAGCGTGTGAGGTTGGATAAACCACGTGTTCAAACAATTTAATGCCGACCAAAAAGCCGGAGGCATAAAACAAAGACCAAATGAGTCGCTGACCGTACGATCGGAAGCGGCGCGAAACGAAAATAGATAACATGAAATTAAACCGGTGGTTACTCGGAACAATTATTGGCGCGCAGTTCCCCTTCGCTTCATTTGCGGCAGACGAAGTGGCGACGAACGGCGACACAGATATCACGGCATTGGAACAACAAATCCAAGATCTTGATCAAAAAGTGCGGATTCTTGAACGGCAGCGTGAACTGGATCAGGAAGCAGCCGCTGAAGCCGACAAGGCGGCGCCGAAAATCACTTTGGGTGCGAAAGGATTTGGTTTTAGCTCGGCAGATTCAAATTTTGTCGCCACGATTCATGGTCAGTTGCAGGTGGACAGCCGGACTTTTCAGAACAACGATCATATTCAGGGCAACGACAGCTTTTTGTTGCGCCGGGCAAGACCAATCATTTCGGGCACGGTCTTTCACGACTATGATTTCATGTTCGTGCCTGAATTTGGCAATGCTACTCCCGGTGCTGCCAGCGCTGCCACGACCCCAAGCATTTATGATGCTTATGTGAATTACCATTACTCACCGGCATTCCAAGTGCAGGCGGGCAAATTCAAGCCGCCGGTGGGATTGGAATATTTGCAGAATGATGCCTATTTGTCCTTCAACGAGCGTTCACTGGCCACAGACTTGATTCCGGGTCGCGACATTGGGTTCGAACTGCATGGCGACGTTTTCAGCGGAGTGTTAAGCTACGCGGCGGGCATCTTCAACGGCGTAGGCGACAATCAGAGGAATACGACCGACATTGGTTTCCAAGACAACCGCGAGTTTGACGGACGATTGTTTGTGCAGCCGTTCAAAACAACCGGCATTGCTGCGCTGCAAAACTTCGGAGTTGGAGTCGGCGGCAGTTGGGGCGGCACGTCCATCACCAACACTCTTGATTTGCCCAACACGACGGGCGGCACGCTGCCAGGTTTTATAACAGATGGGCAGCAGCAGTTCTTTGCTTACAATCCCGCCACCGGCGGGGTGGTTGCCGACCACGATCACTGGCGTCTTTCGCCGCAGGGCTATTACTACTATGGCCCGCTTGGTTTGCTGGGTGAGTATGTAATTTCGGATCAGGGCATTGAAAACACTGTCAGCCACACGACGGCAGATTTGGAAAACACGGCTTGGGAAATTTCCGGCGGTTGGGTGTTGACCGGCGAGGACGCTTCTTACAACGGCGTCGCGCCGAGGCATCCGTTTGATCCCCGCAACGGCGGTTGGGGCGCGTGGCAATTGGTCGCTCGTTATGCGGAGTTGAATGTTGACAAGGCCGCGTTCCCGGATTTTGCGAACCCGGCCACATCAGCTTCGGGGGCGCAAGCCTGGGCCGTCGGGCTGAACTGGTATCTGAACAGTAACATCCGCGTCAACGCGAGCTTTTCGCGCACTACGTTCACGGGTGGCGGGACGACAACCGCGACCACTCCGCCAAATTCAGTCGCATCGCATCCCGAAGAAGTGTTCTTCACGCGCGTTCAACTTTCATTTTAACAGAATTGGAAATCAAAATTGCGAACATGAAAACATTTCTGAAAATTCTTCTAGTGTTTTCGTTCGCCGTTGCGGCCAACGCCAGGGAAATCAGACTGCTCAACGTCTCCTACGACCCGACGCGCGAATTGTATCAGGATTACAACGCTGCGTTCGCCAAATACTGGAAGACCAAAACGGGCGACGATGTGGTCATCTCGCAATCGCACGGTGGTTCGGGCAAACAGGCAATGTCCGTTGTCAATGGACTCGAAGCCGACGTTGTTACACTGGGTCTGGCTTATGACGTTGACGCCATCGCAAAGGCGAAATTGCTGTCTCCTGACTGGCAACAACGGCTGCCGGACAACAGCGCGCCCTACACTTCGACCATTGTGTTTCTCGTGCGCAAGGAAAATCCCAAAAACATTCACGATTGGAATGATTTGCTCAAGCCGGGCGTGACCATCGTGGTGCCAAATCCAAAAACTTCCAGCGGCGCGCGCTGGGCATATCTTGCGGCGTGGGCTTACGCGCTCGAGACGGACGGGCACGATGAAGCCAAAACGCGCGACTTCGTGACGCAAATCTACAAACGGGTGCCGGTGCTGGATTCCGGCGCGCGCGGTTCCACCATCACATTTGCCCAGCGCGGCATCGGTGACGTGTTGCTCGCGTGGGAAAACGAGGCGCATCTGGCCATCAAGGAATTCGGCGCGGACAAATTTGAGATCGTCACGCCGTCGTTGAGTATTCTGGCGGAGCCGACCGTGGCTGTGGTGGACAAAGTGGCGAAGAAGCATGGCACGACTGAAGTTGCCAAAGCCTATCTCGAATATCTTTATTCGGACGAGGGACAGGAAATTGCCGCAAGGAATTTCTACCGTCCGCGCAACCAGACAATTGCCGCTAAATACGCCGCCAATTTCAGCCAGTTGAAACTCGTCACTGTTGATGAAGAATTTGGCGGCTGGACAAAAGCACAACAAACTCATTTCGCCGACGGCGGCGTCTTCGACCAGATCTTCCAACCACAAAACTAGTTCGTGGTTTCTCCGAAGAAGGGCGGCGGCCCGTGTCCATCAGGCCGTCGCCCCTCGCAAAAAGGAAACCCGACGCAAAACCGAAACCAACCATGACCATCGCCGATAAACAATTTGAAACCAACGTAAAATCTCCGGCTGCGCGACATCGCTCTGTCACCGATTTGCTCGCGCCTCTGGCAAAAATCGCCGCACATTCGCCTAACCTGGTCGCCAATCACGACGCGCACTTTGAAATCGGCGGTGCAACTTACGAGTTGCCGCGATACTTGTTCGTCGGACCGAAAGGCGGCGACACGCCGATTCGCGTCGGTATTTTTGCCGCGATTCACGGCGACGAACCGGAAGGTGCACACGCCGTCGTTCAATTCATCAAATTGCTCGAAGCCAAACCGGAATTGGCTGCCGGTTATTATTTATCACTCTACCCGGTTTGCAATCCGACGGGTTTTGAAAACGGCACGCGTCATTCGCGGAACGGCAAAGACATGAACCGCGAATTTTGGTCGAACTCCGCCGAGCCGGAAGTGCGGCTGCTCCAAGCTGAACTCATTTCGCGCTCGTTTCAGGGCATCATTTCGCTGCATACTGATGACACAAGCAACGGTTTTTATGGCTTCGCGGGCGGCGCGACTTTGACGAAGCATCTTATCGAACCTGCATTGAAAGCCGCCGAAAAATTTCTACCGCGTGACGAACGGCCAATTATCGACGGCTTTCAGGCGCGTAATGGCGTTATCCATGACGCTTACGACGGTGTGTTGAGCGCACCACCGAAAGTGCGCCCGCGCCCGTTTGAAATCATTCTTGAAACGCCAAAAGCACCACCGACTTATTTGAAGGAATGTGCCTTTGTCTCCGCGTTGCAAACGATTCTGGATGAATACCGCAAATTCATCGCTTATGCGCCGAACCTTTGATTTTTTATGTCCCGCATATTCAACGACATTACTGAAACGATCGGCAATACACCGTTGGTGCGGCTGAACCGGACGGCGCAAAAGCACGGTGCAATTGCCGACGTGCTGCTCAAGCTCGAATTTTTCAACCCGCTTTCCAGCGTCAAAGACCGCATCGGCGTGGCGATGATTGACGATGCGCTGAAGTCCGGCGTGATCGGCAACGACGCAGTGCTGATTGAGCCGACCAGCGGCAACACCGGCATTGCGCTGGCGTTTGTGGCTGCCGCACGCGGGTTGAAATTGATTTTAACGATGCCCGAAACGATGAGCCTTGAACGGCGCAAGCTGTTGAAAATTCTCGGTGCGAAGCTCGTTCTGACCGAGGGTGCCAAGGGCATGAAGGGCGCGATTGCCAGGGCCGAGGAACTGCACAAACAGATTCCTAACAGCGTTATCTTGCAACAGTTTTCTAATCCGTCGAATCCGGAGATTCACCGGCGGACGACCGCGGAAGAAATCTGGCGCGACACAGACGGCAAGGTGGACATCGTAATTGCCGGGGTGGGGACCGGCGGCACAATCACCGGCGTTGGCGAAGTCATCAAGAAACGCAAGCCGTCATTCAAGGTGATTGCGGTTGAACCGGCGAAGTCGCCGGTAATTTCAGGTGGTCAGCCGGGGCCGCACAAGTTGCAGGGGATCGACGCGGGTTTCATTCCTCAAAATCTCAATGTGAAAATTCTCGACGAGACCATTCAGGTGAACGAGGAGGATTCCGGCCCGGTTTCCAAGGAAGTGAACCGATTGGATGGGATTCCAGTGGGTGTTTCGAGTGGAGCGATCATTTGGGCGGCCTTGCAAGTGGCCAAACGACTGGAGAACAGGGGCAAAACCATTGTCGCGGTCATTCCATCATCGAGCGAACGTTACCTTTCAACGTGGCTTTTCGCCGACATCAGCACCGACACTGACGACATTGGCAGCTTGCTATCCATTGCCTAAAAGTTTTCTCTTTCGCAGTTCAATTTAAAATTTGTGGGTAAAAAACTCGGAACGAAGCAGTTCAGGGTGTTGCCGGGCTTTCATCTTACGCTCGGCTATACACTGCTTTATTTAAGCCTCATCGTGCTCATTCCGCTCGCGGCGGTGTTCTGTAAAGCCAGCACACTTTCGTGGGTGCAATTTTATCATGCCGTCGCCTCGCCGGTCGCGCTCGCGTCATATCGGCTGACTTTCGGCGCGTCATTTCTGGCTGCGCTCGTCAACGCCGTTTTCGGCCTCATCGCCGCGTGGGTTTTGGTGCGTTATCAGTTTTTTGGAAAAAGAATAGTGGATGCGCTGGTGGATTTGCCGTTCGCGCTGCCAACCGCCGTTGCGGGCATCACGCTGGCGACGATTTACGCGCCCAACGGCTGGATCGGTGAATGGCTCGCGCCGCTCGGAATCAGAGTTTCCTACACGCGGCTTGGCGTGTTTGTCGCGCTCACGTTCATCGGCCTGCCGTTCATTGTGCGAACGGTACAACCGGTGCTGGAAGATTTGGATTTGGAACTCGAGGAAGCCGCCGCGAGTCTCGGCGCGAACCGCTGGCAGATTTTTTGGCGCGTCATTTTTCCGATGTTGAGTCCCGCGTTGTTGACCGGCTTTGCGTTGGCGTTCGCCCGTGCACTCGGCGAATACGGTTCGGTCATTTTCATTTCCAGCAACATTCCAATGAAAACGCAAATCACGCCGCAGCTGATCATCATCAAGCTGGAGGAATTTGATTACGCGGGCGCAACCGCGATCGCCGCCGTCATGCTAGTCGTCTCGTTCGTGCTGTTGCTGGCCATCAATTTGTTGCAATGGTGGAGCAGCCGCTATCACACACACGGTTTGTCATGACCCCCGTTTTCACATCCACCGTTCCGCGCCGGGCCATTCGTCACCGCCTTACGAATGAGCCGCCGTTCGTGCGCTGGCTGTTGATCGGCGTCACCCTTTTGTTTCTTGGATTATTTCTGGTTCTGCCGCTTATTTCCGTTTTTGTGCAGGGGTTGGCCAAAGGCATCGGCTTTTATTTTCAAACACTGGCCGACCCGATGGCCTGGAGCGCGATCAAACTCACGCTCATTGCGGCGGGAATTGCCGTGCCGCTGAATTGCATCTTCGGCGTGGCGGCGGCGTGGGCGATTGCAAAATTTGATTTTCGTGGCAAAAATATTTTGCTCACGCTGATTGATCTCCCGTTCTCCGTTTCACCTGTGATTTCCGGTTTGATTTATGTTCTGGTTTTCGGCGCGCAGGGGTGGTTCGGCCCGTGGCTTTCCGACCACAACATACAAATCATTTTTGCCGTGCCGGGCATCGTGCTGGCGACGATTTTTGTGACGTTCCCATTCGTCGCGCGCGAGTTGATTCCGCTCATGCAGGCGCAAGGTCGCACGGAAGAGGAAGCCGCGCGCGTGCTCGGCGCTAACGGCTGGCAGACGTTCCGGCGCGTGACAATTCCGAACATCAAATGGGGCCTGCTCTACGGCGTGATTTTGTGCAACGCGCGCGCGATGGGCGAATTCGGCGCGGTGTCGGTCGTGAGCGGCCACATCAGCGGCGGGACGAATACGATTGGGACGAATACGATTCCGCTCCATGTCCAAATCCTGTATGATGGATATAATTTCACCGGCGCGTTTGCGGTGGCTTCGTTGCTGACATTCCTTGCGCTTGTCACGCTGGCGCTGAAGACATGGGTGGAATACAGAAACAGCGAGTTGCGCGGAACGGCATTCACGCCCGTGCCGATTGGCAAAAAAAACGGTTAAACTCATATGAGCGTCGAAGTCCGCAACGTTACAAAAAAATTCGGCAAATTCGCCGCGCTCGACAACGTGAGCTTGAAAGTCGAATCCGGCGAACTCGTCGCGCTGCTCGGGCCGTCTGGCTCGGGCAAGACCACGCTGCTGCGGGTCATCGCCGGGCTGGAATTTCCCGATCCCGCCGACGCCAGTGTTTTATTTTACGGCGAGGACGTGACAATGATTCCCGCAAGCCAGCGCAAGGCCGGTTTCGCCTTTCAGCATTATGCGCTGTTCCGCCACCTGAACGTGTTTGAAAATATCGCATTCGGTTTGCGCGTGCGCCCGAAAACAACGCGGCCGCCCGAATCTGAAATCCGCGCGCGCGTGGAAAAATTATTGAAGCTCATCCAGCTTGAGCCAATGGCAAAACGGTTTCCGTCGCAACTTTCCGGCGGCCAGCGGCAACGTGTCGCGCTTGCCCGCGCGCTTGCTGTTGAACCGAAGGTTTTGCTGCTCGACGAGCCGTTCGGCGCGCTCGACGCAAAAGTGCGGAAGGAATTGCGCCGCTGGCTGCGGCAATTGCATTCCGAGATTCACATCACGACGCTGTTTGTCACGCACGATCAGGAGGAAGCGCTCGAAGTCGCCGACCGCGTGGCGATTTTGCGCGATGGACGCATCGAACAAATCGGCACGCCGGAGGAGATTTACGATAATCCGGCCTCGCCGTTCGTTTACGATTTTCTAGGCAACGTGAATTTGTTCAGCGGACGTATCCGCGAAGGCTCGGTGGTCATTGGCGAATCGGAATTTGTCGTGCCGGAAACCGCCGGAGAAACGGACACCAACGCCGTTGCGTTTGTGCGTCCGCACGATATCCGCATCACGCGCGAAGCGAACGGTCAAAAGACTTTGCCCGCGCGCGTCGTCCGCTGCAACGCCGCCGGTCCATTGGCGAATCTTGAATTGGAACGACTTGACGGCGGCGGGCAGTTCGCCGTGCAGTTGAGCAAGGAGGAATTTCAACAGTTGCAGCCCAAAGCCGGCGAGCAGGTTTTCGTTGAATTGAAGAACGTGAAAGTTTTCTCCGACGACTTTTCGATTTGAATTTGCGCGCCGACTTTGTTTGAACTTGCCCGTGGCTTTTCATAATTTTCGGCATGGCCGAAAAACATTATCGCAGTCTTACCAAGGCGGTTTCGTGGCGTCTTACCGGCAGTTTGGACACGCTGATCATTACTTTTCTCGTCACGGGGAAGCTGAAGTGGGCGTTCACCGTCAGCGGCGTGGAATTGTTCACGAAAATTTTCCTGTATTACGTTCATGAGCGGATCTGGCACAAAATCACCTGGGGCAGGACTGAAGCGCGGCCAAACTACGAGATTTGAAATGGGGTGGCCGACGGGATTCGAACCCGCAACAACAAGCTCCACAAGCTTGGACTCTACCGTTGAGCTACGACCACCAACCGGTTCACAAGCTAATTTTTTCCGGCGTGGGCGTCAAGTTTAGGGTGGGGATGGATTTTGGCTGCGGGGTTGGACGTCGGGAACGGCAGTGCCGCGGGCCTGGGGAAATTTTATTTTCGAGCGAAGGAGCAGCGTGCCGAGACAAAGGTCGGCGAACGGCATGACCACGTTGAAATTTTTGTGCATATAACGGTGATGGAGCAGGTGATGTCCGTTGAGCCTGTAAAAAATCCATGAACGTTCGACGCGTCGGGCTTTCGGCAGGTGCATGCACCAGTGCATATATTCGTAGGCGCCGTAGTAGCTGGCGAAGGCTAAAAACGATCCGATCAGCAATTCCCAGCGGCCAACACTCCAAGCCAGCGCGAGCACTGGCAGCATTCCCACGGCGATGAGCACCGGCCCGTTCCACCATGCCATCGGGATGGTTTTTTTATCGCGCTCGTTGATGAGATGATAAGTGTGGTCGGATTTGAAAGTGTGGTGATGTACAACGGCGTGCGCGCGAAAAGCATATTCCCAGCCTGCGAACGGGCGGTGCATTAAATAACGGTGCAATGTCCATTCAAAAAAAGACGAGAAAACGACCCCTCCACTAAAACCAACTGCGGACCAAAATAAAAGGCGTTCTAAAAGTAACATAATAAAGATGAATAGTCACATTGTACAGCAATTAATATACCCGAAATGCAAAGAATGATCAAATTCTGAGGGAAAAGCAATTGAAATTTTTCCCGACGCGCGTCAGATTTTTCATTTCCGTTCCTTCATTGCAAACGCCGCGCCCGCGTTTTAGAATTTTTGCAGTTCATGGCCGAATACAAAGTCCAATTCGAGGTCTTCGAAGGCCCGCTCGATTTGCTCCTTTACCTCATCAAGCAGGAGGAAGTGGACATTTACGAAGTCAATCTCACCAGGCTCGCCACGCAATTCATCGCGCATATTGATCTCATGCGCGAGTTCGACCTAGAAGTTGCCGGCGAATTTCTCGTCATGGCTTCGACGCTCATGTATATCAAAAGCCGCGAACTGCTGCCCGTCGAACAGCAGGCCATCGTCGAAGGTGACGAGGAAGGCGAAGACCCACGCTGGGAACTCATCCGCCAGCTCGTCGAATACAAAAAATTCAAGGACGCCGCCGCGCAATTGCAGACCCTCGAAGCGCGACAGGAAAATGTTTTTCCGCGCCTGCCGGGAAAACCGGGATTTGAATCCGCCGCGCCCGTGCCGAAACCGGACGTTTCCATTTTTGATCTACTCAATGCCGTCAACGGCGTGCTGCAACGCTTCAAAAAGCGCGAAGGTGACGCCAGTGACATTTTCGAGGACAAATGGACCGTCAGCGAAAAAATCGAGTTCATCCTGAAAATCATTTCCGAACGTGGTAACGTGCGCTTCGCCGAATTATTTGAGAAAGTTGCGAGCCGTTCCGAAGTCGTCTGCACCTTCCTGGCGCTGTTGGAATTGATCCGCCTCAAACAAATCGTCTGCGTCCAGCCTGAAGCATTTGCAGAAATTGAAATCCGCCGCGCAAACGCAATCGTCCCAACGCCTGCACCCGAACCGGTCGCTGCGGCTGAATTCAATCCGCAATCTGAAATTTTAAATCCGCAACCAGAATCTCATGGAACTTAAATTCATTCTCGAATCACTGCTGTTCTCAGCGCAAAAACCTTTGAGCGTAAAAGAACTTCGCGAAGTTCTCGCCAATGCCGCCGAACACGAGGACGCCGACGCCACCGCCAAATCGCTTGCCAAAATCAAGGAGGGTGAATTGACCGCCGCGCTCGAACAACTCGCGCGCGAACATGAAACCGCCGCGCGCAGTTACCGGCTCGTATGCGTCGCGGGCGCGTGGCAGTTCGTCACGCAGCCGGAATGCGCGCAATGGCTGCGCGCGCTAGTAGGCGTCAAGGCGCGTCCGCCGCGGCTCTCACAGCCCGCGCTGGAGACGCTGGCCATCATCGCGTATCGCCAGCCCATCACGCGCGCCGGGGTCGAGCAGATTCGCGGCGTGAACGTGGACGGCACGATGCAGACCATCATGGAACGTGGACTTGTCGAGGCCGTGGGACGCGCCGAAGTTATAGGCCGCCCGCCGACTTATGGCACGACCGCGCTGTTTCTCGAATACTTCGGCCTGCGCGGTCTGGAAGATTTGCCCGCCGCGGACGAACTCCGCCGCATTCCCGTTGAAAAACCGCCCGCGCCTGTCACGGCTGATCCCGGTTTGGCCACAATTCCGCCGGAGCAATTGCAATTGAAGGAGGAAGGCAAAGTGGAGAACGCGGAAGGTGAAAGTCAAAAAGCAGAGCAGGAAAAATCGTAGGGAATTTTCCTAAAATATATGGGACGTGAAATTTCAATTTTTCAGATTATCACCAGCGAGAAAATTCACTTACGAATCATTGCGGCATCCTGTTTCGTCTAATTTATCGTGAAAGCCCACAACAGTTTGAACAACTGGTAGTGTCACTTTTACCAGAGGAAGCGCCACTTCGTGTTGGTCCACTTTTCACTCAGCAGGCAATTAAGAGCAAGAGTGTTCCAGATTTGCTCGTTTTACAGGAAGCGTTCAGTCTTTATTTTGAGACTAAAATCGACGATTGGTTCTACGACGAACAACTCGCTCGGCATGTGGATGCCCTAGCCAAGACCAACGGTGTTAAAGTTCTCTTTTGCCTTTCCAATTTTGAAACTGACACACCTGAGGATCGATTTCAGCATCTTCGCAAAGAGGCTGCTAAACGGGACATTCTCGTCCAATTTGTTAGCTTCGAAGAACTACTTCAAAAAGTCCGTCTCCTCCGCCTTTCAAATCCTCTGCTCGAAACAGTAGATGAATTTGAACAGTATCTCGACAGGAATGAATTGCTTCCCCGCTGGCGTTATCTACTCGATGTCGTTAATTGTGGCCAGACAATGGATGAGATAGAAGGCGGCGCATATTCCTTCCAGCATGAAACAGATTTGATTCTTCCTGCTTAATTCTGCATTCTGCCTTCGCTTGAACATTCCCGAACATCGCAAGGCGATTGACAAGCTGGACGCGCACATTGTCCGGCTGCTCAACGAACGCACGCGCCAAGTGCTGGCCATCGGCGATATTAAGCTCGCGGCGGGCGAGGAGATTTATGCGCCGCATCGCGAACGCGCCGTGCTCGAACGCATCTGCAAGCTTAACGCCGGTCCGATGACCGACGAGCAGTTGCGCGCGATTTACCGTGAAATCATGTCCAGCGCGCTAGCGCTCGAAAAGACCATGACCATCGCGTATCTCGGTCCGGAAGCGACGTTCACCCATCAGGCGGCGATCCGCCGGTTCGGTTCGAGCCTGCGCTACGCCTCGCAAAAAACCATCGCGGATGTTTTCACCGAGGTTGCAAAAAATCGCGCGGATTATGGCGTCGTGCCCGTGGAAAATTCCACCGAAGGCGTCGTCACGCACACGCTTGACATGTTTGTGGACAGCGATTTGAAAATCGTTTCGCAAATTGTTTTGCCGATTCAATACTGTCTGGCGGGAAATGGCCGTGGTCTGAAACACATAAAACGTCTGCACGTCCATCCACAGGCGCTTGGTCAATGCCGCCGCTGGGTGCAACAAAATTTACCCGGCGTAGAAATTCTCGAAGCTTCGTCGAATGCGCGTTCGGCTGAATTGGCGGCGAAAGATAAAAGTGCCGCTGCTGTCACGGGAATTCTTGCGGCGGAAAAATACGGCCTGCAAATTCTGGAGCAGGACATTCAGGACAATGCCGTGAATGCGACGCGCTTTCTCGTGCTCGGACGCCAATGCAGTCCGCCGACGGGCGACGACCGCACGAGTTTGATGGTCAGTGTTTCCGACAAGGTCGGTGCGTTGCACGAAGCCATCGCCGCGTTTCGGCGTTACAAGATCAACATGACGAAGATTGAATCGCGCCCGAGCAAACGCAAGGCATGGGAATATTTCTTCTTCATTGACTGCGCTGGACATTTCCAGGACGCCAAAGTCGCAAAAGCCATTGCGTTTCTCGGCGAGCACTGCAATTTCGTCAAAGTCCTTGGCTCGTATCCGAACATGGACTGATTTGTAGCTGTGATTTTTTGCTTTTCAAAAGGCAGGATATGGTGGTATGATGGCAACATGGAAGGGAAAGAAACTCCCAATGATTATTTCATCTGGGGAATAGATGATTCCACATATGGCCCGGTGGCGCTGCCAGTTTTGATTGACTGGATCAGCGACGAGCGCGTCATGGCCGACACGTGGGTTTTCGCGCGATGCGATGGGAACTGGCGGCGTGCCGGGGAAATGCAAGAACTTCAGATGCACTTTGGCCAGGGAACGGCGCCGGTTTTTGACATGCCGGCGGGAGTGGCGATCACCCCCGGCTCCCTCCGGCGTATTCGCATCCTGTCCCAGATGAATGATGCGCAGCTTGACCACCTGTCCCGGTTCATGGAAAAGCACGACGTGCCGCAACGGTTGGCGATCGTAAAGCAAGGTGACCCCGGGGATGGGATGTTTCTAGTCCTACAGGGAGAATTGCGGGCGCGGGTGATGACAGGCGATAAGGAAACCATTTTGGCCACGTTCGGCCCCGGTGAATTTTTTGGCGACATGTCCCTATTTGATCGTGGTCCCCGTTCCGCGGACGTGGTGGCCAACGAAGACAGCAAGGTATTGAAGCTTTCCACCGCCGCCTTTGACCGTCTTACCCAGGAGGTGCCGGCGCTGGCGACCATCTTACTGCAGGCCACTGCCCGGACGCTCGCCGCTCGGATCCGCGCCGACAACAAGCGGCTGCACCGGGTCACCGAACAGTTTCGTGCCAGCGCCTGATTATTTTTTCAGGACGCGAAAGTCGCGAGAGCACTGCAATTTTATCAAAGTTCCCGGCTCATATCCGAACACGGACTGATTTTCAGTTTGCTGCGACAGCCATGGGTTCTGCGTTGTCCAAGACAACCGTTGTTTCCGCCAAACTAAATTTTCCATGAAGCCGTATGTCGCGTGAAGAACTGCCGACGAGGATTTTGTATTCACCTTTTTCGGCGACCCAACCTTTTTTGTTTACGTCATAATAGGCGAACGCATTTTGGTCGAGCATGACGGAAATTTTTTGATTTTCCCCGGGTTGCAGGAAGACTTTTTTGAAGCCTTTCAATTCCTTGAGCGGACGAAAGACGCTGGGATTGACCGGCTGCACATAAATTTCGGCAACTTCTGCGCCCGCGCGGTCGCCGGTATTGGCGAGTTCAAATTCCACAGTCACCGGATTTTTTGAATCGTTGTTTTGAACGAGATTCAGCTTTGAGTATTTGAAATGTGTATAGGAAAGTCCGTAGCCAAATGGAAACAGCGGCTGGATGTCTTTCGTGTCATACCAGCGATAGCCGACGAGCAAACCTTCTTTGTAGACGACCATGCCGTTCGTGCCCGGATAGGCATCAAGCGCGGCGGCGGGTGTATCAGCCAGTTTTTTCGGAAAGGTGCAGGGCAATTTTCCAGATGGGTTCACGTCGCCGAAAAGAACACGTGCGAGCGCGTTACCGCCTTCCAAACCGGGATACCACGCGTAAAGCAGAGCCGGCACGCGCGAAAGCCATGAATGATCCATTTCTACCGCGCCGCCGCCAATGAGGACAACGGTGGTCTTCGGATTCGCTTCAATAATTTCTTTGAGCAACTCGTCCTGACCGGCGGGCAGTTTGATGTCCCGGCGGTCCGTGCCTTCGCTGTCAAAACCGACTTTGCGGTTCAGTCCGCCGACATAGATCACGATGTCCGCTGATTTAGCGGCGGCGACGGCCTCGGCGGCTAAATTGGAACTGTCTTCAGGCGTTGAGGTTGTGCCGTCGGGTTTGCGTCCGGGGCGTCCGTGATTTGCTGGCGGATAGTAACCTTCGGCGTAAATAATTTTCACCTTGCCGGCGACGTAATTGCTAATCCCCTCCAGTGCAGTGATTTCGTAAGGAGCTTTGATCATCGCCGAGCCGCCTTCATGACAAAATCGAGCGGCGGCATTTCCGCCGATGACAGCTATGGTTTTGATTTGAGCCGGATTGAGCGGAAGAAGATTTTTATTTTTCAGCAGCACGAAGGATTCCTCGGCGACTTTGCGCGCGATTTCCTGATGTGCCTTCGTGCTCAATGGCGTTTGTGGTGCTGCGTTGACAACTGTGTTTGTTGCCGATGGATCGTGAATCAAATTCAATTTGAACATCACATAAAGGTGTCGGCGCACTTTGTCGTCGAGCACGGACATGGGGAATTTGCCGGACTGCAATCCTTCGAGAAACGGAGTGGCGAGGAAATTGCTCGCGTAAGGCGGGCGCGAACCCATTTCGATGTCCATGCCATTGAGCGCGGCCAAATCAGTGTGATGCACGCCGCCCCAGTCGGAAATGACAACACCTTTGAAGCCCCATTCGCCTTTGAGGATTTCATTCAGCAAATGTTCGTTTTCGCAACAGTGCTGGCCGTTGATCTGATTGTATGCGCCCATGACGGCCATCACGCCCGCCTCCTGCACCGCTGCGCGAAACGCCGGCAGATAAATTTCGCGCAACGTGCGCTCGTCTATGATTTCATTGATTGAGCCGCGCTCAAATTCCTGATTGTTCGCAGCGAAATGTTTGGCGCAGGACGAAACCCCCTGTGCCTGCTCCCCTTCGATGTAATGAACGGCCATGCGTGAAGTCAAAAACGGGTCTTCGCCCATGTATTCGAAATTACGACCGCATAACGGCGTGCGTTGAATGTTTAGGCTCGGCCCAAGCATGATGTTTTTGCCGCGCTGCTTCGCCTCCTGGCCGATCACCGTGCCAAAAGCCGTCGCCAGATCAGGATTCCACGTCGCGGCCAGTCCAAGCGTGCCGGGCATCGCGGTCGCAAAATCATCCGTGCGCCCGACAATCATGAAATGTTCACCAACTTCTTCGCGGACGCCGAGCGGACCGTCGTCCATCCATAATGCCGGGATGCCCAGGCGCGGAACGCCCGCCGTCGAAAAATTGGAACTGGCGTGAACGAGCGAAACTTTTTCCTCCAGCGTGAGCCGCGGCAGCAGATCATTGATGCGTGCTTCAATCGGCTGATTATCGTTGATGTAAAGGGGATGTTCCTGCGCGTGTGTGACGCCGAAACCCGCGGCAAAGATTGTCACGACAAAAAATTCCAGCGCGCGGGACTTCATTTCAGAAACCAGTTTCATAATTTTAACTTTGTTTGATTACGCGTATTGTTTTTTTGCGCTGTTGATTACGGCGGTGCTTGTTGATTACAAAACCCACGCTGGCGTTGCCAGCAAAAAATGCCGTGTCGGGGAAATTTTGCGCCGCGAAACACGGTTGAATCTGTTTCGCGCCCGTGACACACTCGCCGCGTGAGCCATTTGAACCATGCCCGCAAGGTGTTCGACATCGAATTGGCCGCGCTCAAAGCTGTGCGTGCGCAACTCGATAAGTCGTTTGATTGTGTGGTTGACATGATTGTCGAAACTGTCAGGCGGCGTGGCAAAGTCGTCGTCGTCGGCATCGGCAAATCGGGAAACGTCGGACAAAAAATCGCTGCCACATTCACCAGCACCGGCTCGATGAGCGTTGTTCTCAACAGCGTGGACGCACTGCACGGCGACGTGGGAATTGTCAATGACGGCGACGTGATTCTTGCTTTGAGTTATTCCGGCGAGTCGGAGGAATTGTTAAATTTGTTACCCGCGTTAAAAAGATTTTCCATCAAAATCATTTCGCTGACCGGCAACGTCAAATCATCGCTTTCCAGGCACAGTGACGTGGCGTTAAACGTCAAAGTTCCGAAAGAGGCGTGTCCGTTCAATCTCGCGCCGACGAGCAGTACGACCGCGATGCTCGTGATGGGCGATGCGCTGGCAATGGCGGTTTTGCAGGCGCGCGGTTTCAAGCAAAAGGATTTTGCAAAGTTGCATCCGAGCGGCGCGATTGGCCGCGCGATGCTCTTGCGCGTCGGCGACATCATGCGTACGGGCAATCGCAACGCGATTGCGGATGAAAATCTGACTGTAAAAGAAGCGCTACTCGTGATGACGCGCGCGAAGTCCGGCAGCTTGAGCGTTGTGAACGCGCGCGGCAAACTCGTCGGCGTCTTTACCGATGGAGATTTCCGCCGGCACATGGCCAGCGGCGATAATTTGCTCGCACAACCGTTGAAAAATGTGATGACGCCCAAGCCGATTTGCATTTATGAAAACGCACTCGCCGTCGAGGCGCTGAAAACTTTCGATGAGCGGAACATTGATGATCTAATCGTGGTGAACGCGAAGCAGGAACCGGTCGGTCTGGTGGATTCACAGGATTTGCCGAAATTGAAAATCATGTAGGGGGAGTGGTGAAGTTCAACCCCACCCTTCAATTCGAATGGTAATCCATCAAAAACAGAATCATCCCTACACAATCCAGTCTCGTCAGGATATGACTTTGTCCCGGGAAGGTTTTGTCCCAACACCAGGATAATTTCAACTTGCGATTCAACGATTATCTGGGTTAAACCACATTCGCGCATGGCTTTCAAAAATTTTCCAAAGCAAACGCAAGGTGTCCAATTATTGCAACGCTCGCTGGCGTGCGGACGTCTCGGCCATGCTTATTTGTTTTCAGGTGATTCGCTGGAAGAATTGGAATCGCTCGCGCGCACTCTGGCAAAAACATTGAATTGTCAAAATCCAGTTAAACTCAACGAGGCGGCGGTCGATTGCTGCGACGAATGTTCAAGTTGCCGCAAAATTGGAAACGACTCGCACTCCGACATTCATTCGGCGCGGCCCGAATCCAAATCGCGCATCGTCACCGTCGAGCAGCTGCGCGAGTTGATGCGCGAAATCCAACTCAAACCGGCTGAAGCCGAACACAAAGTCGCCATCATCGTCGCCGCCGACCGTTTGAACACACAGGCCGCAAACGCGTTTCTGAAAACACTCGAAGAACCGCCCGCCAATTCCGTCTTGATTCTGCTCTCAACCGAACCGCAGCGGATTTTAGAAACGATTCTATCACGCTGCCTGCGCCTGAATTTTTTCGGCGACGGCGCGCGACCGCTCGACCAGGCACAAACGAAATGGCTTGAGCATTTCGGCACGCTTGCCGCGAACGAACAAAAAAGTCTACTTGGCCGTTACCGTCTGCTCGACGCGCTGCTCCAAAAACTTGGTGAAATTCGCGTGCATGTGGACGAAGCGCTAACAGCGCGCTCGCCGCTCGAAAAATACGACGACGTGGAAAAAGATTTGCGTGAAAAATGGGAGGATGAATTGAAGGCGGCCATTGAAGCCGAATACCGCCGCCAGCGCGCGAATTTACTTTTGCTCGTGCAATGGTGGCTGCGCGACATTTGGCTGCGCACATTGGCGATCGGCGAGAACTTGCTCAATTTTCCGAAAGTTTCCGGCGCGGAAACCGTCGCACACAGAATCACGACTCGACAGGCACTGGAGAATTTGCAGACGTTGGAGCAAACGCAGTGGCTGTTGCACACGAACGTGCAGGAAGCGCTTGCATTGGAAGTAGGCCTGTTGAAACTTCATCTTTGAACCGCGCGACCGTTTGGGATTGCTTTCCAGCAGGATTCTTAATTAGCTTTTCTTTCATGAAAACCACGCAATTCGCCTTGCGATTTTTTGTCGGTCTGTTTCTCTTCGTTGCCGGCTTGAATTCGTTCGCCGATTCCAGTCCGCGCGAGCGGTTGCTGCTGGATTTCAACTGGAAATTTCATCTTGGCAATGAGTGGGGCGCGGCGGTCAGTCTCGCGAAAGCCGGCACCGGCGCCGGGCCGGCCAGCATCTGGTTCAGCGACGCGAGCTGGCGCACGGTGAATCTGCCGCATGACTGGGCAATTGAACTGCCGTTTGATCCGAATGCCGATGGGTCGCATGGTTTTAAAGCGCTTGGCGCGGGCTTTCCGCAAAACAGTGTGGCGTGGTATCGCCGCACGTTTGAATTGCCGAAGGAAGATTCAGGCAAG
This sequence comes from Verrucomicrobiota bacterium, assembly GCA_050015635.1. Taxonomy (GTDB): domain Bacteria; phylum Verrucomicrobiota; class Verrucomicrobiia; order Limisphaerales; family UBA11358; genus UBA11358. Next base: position 6,268 of record JBEKBA010000020.1, on the reverse strand, counting down.
CGGCTGTGGCTGGAATTCGACGGCGTGTTCCGCGACTGCGATGTTTTCGTGAACGGCTGGATTGTTGGCCATCACAGCAGCGGCTACGACAGCTTTCGTTACGACATCACCGACTTGGCGAATCCCGGCGGCAAAAATGTTATCGCCGTGAAAGTGAATGCCTCGCAATTTGAAGGCTGGTTTTATGAAGGAGCGGGAATTTATCGTCATGTCTGGCTCGTGAAAACCGCGCCGCTGGCCGTCGCGCCGGACGGGATTTTTGTTTGCAGCAAATTCAAAAACAATGTGCCGGGAGACAAGGTGGAAATAAATGTTGAAGCATGCTTGCTCAACACACAGACCAATGCCACGAAGGTGACGGTGACTTGCAAAATCATTTCGCCCGATGGAAAATCGGTGACGAAATTCAAGAAATCGGAAAAAGTGAAGGGTGCGGCGACGAAAGATGTGAAGCTCGCCGCTAAAGTCTATTCACCAATCCTTTGGTCGCCCGAATCACCAAAACTTTACAAGCTCATCACGACGGTTGAGAGCGGCGGACAAGTTGTTGACCGCAAGGAAACCGAGTTCGGCATCCGCACCGTCGCATTCGACCCGGACAAAGGATTTTTGCTCAACGGCGAGCCATACGAAATAAAAGGTACTTGCAATCATCAGGACGCCGGAGGCGTTGGCGAGGCTTTGCCGGATGCGTTACAGTATTTCCGCATCGCGAAGCTGAAGGAAATGGGCGGCAATGCGTATCGCACTTCGCACAACGCGCCGACGCCGGCGTTGCTCGAAGCGTGCGATCATCTCGGCATGTTGGTGCTGGATGAAAACCGGTTGCTCGGCAGTGACGCGGCAAATCTCGAACAGTTCAAAGGCCAGATTCTGCGCGACCGCAATCATGCGAGCGTCGCGTTCTGGTCCCTCGCCAACGAGGAATTTTCCGTGCAAGACACGCCCGCCGGCGTGCGCGTGGCCAACACGATGCAGAATTTTCTCAAGCAGCTCGACCCGACGCGGCCTATAACTTACGCGGCACCGGTCGGTGATGATTACACCGGCAGCATCAACTCGGTCATTGAAGTGCGCGGCTGGAATTATCACGTCGGACACGACATGGATAAATATCATGCCGAGCATCCGAATCAGCCAGAAGTCGGCACCGAGCAGGGCAGCACTGTGAGCACGCGCGGCATTTATGCGAACGACCCGGTGCGCGGCTATGTGAGTGCCTACGACGACAATGCGCAGCCTTGGTCGAGTACCGCCGAACGTTGGTGGAGTTACTTCGATGCGCGCCCGTGTCTGTCCGGCGGATTTGTCTGGACCGGATTTGACTACCGTGGCGAGCCGACGCCTTATGGCTGGCCGTGCATCAATTCGCACTTCGGCGTTCTGGATATGTGCGGTTTTCCGAAGGACAATTTTTATTATTATCAATCATGTTGGACGGACAAACCCATGGTGCATCTGCTGCCGCACTGGAACTGGCCGGGCCGGGAAGGCCAGGATATCGACGTGTGGTGTTACAGCAACTGCAAGGAAGTTGAATTGTTTCTCAACGGCCAAAGCCTGGGCAAACAGCCGATGAAAAAAGATTCCCATCTTGAATGGAAGGTAAAATACGCGCCCGGAACTTTGAGCGCCAAAGGTTACAACGACGGCAAGCTGGCCGCCGAAACGAAAGTGGAAACGACCGGTGATCCTGCCACCATCCAACTCGCGCCCGACCGTTCGACCATTAATGCCGACGGCGAAGATGTTTCCGTCATTTCAGTTTCCGTGACGGATTCGCAGGGACGAATCGTTCCCGTGACCACGAATTTGATTCACTTTGAATTAAGCGGCCCCGGAAAAATTCTCGGCGTGGGCAACGGCGATCCGAGCTGCCACGAGCAGGACGTTTATTTGCCGACATGGCCGAGCCACTCGGTTACCGTCAACGATAGTTGGCGCTGGAAAAAAGTGCCGAATGTCTATGATTCAGAAAATCTGGCCGAGATTAAGACGGATTTCGACGATTCAAATTGGCAAGCAGACGATCCGCAATCCAATAGTGGTCCGTTGCAGGAACGTGATCAAGCCGTCTTCCGCGCAAAAATTCAGGTGAGCGAACAGGATATGGCCGAACAAACAGTGGAATTGTGCTTCGGTATGATTGGCGGAGACGGCTGGGTATATGTGAACGGACAGAAGGTCGGTGAATCGCATGACTGGCAGTCGTCCCCGGCCTTTGATGTGAAATCATTTCTGCATCCGGGCGAAAACACCATCGCCGTTGCGGTGGCAAACTGGAACGGCGGCGGCGGCATCAACAAGGGGGTGACTTTGCGAATGCAGGATAAACCGATTTATCCTGAATGGAAACGCAGCGTGTTCAACGGTTTCGCGCAGGTCATCGTGCAATCCACCAAGGACGCTGGCGAAATCAAATTGACCGCTCGCGCTGACGACTTGACACCCGCGACCGTTTCCGTGCAGTCGCAGCCTTGCACGCCGCCACCCTTTGTGCCGTAAAAAAATTGGCGTAGCGGCCGGGTGTTGTATCCTGCCGCCATGAATCACAAGTGGTTTTTTGCGCTCGCCGTCATTTCCGTAATATTTTTTAACGTCAGGGCTTTTGCCGACGAGGAGGTTTGTGTTGCCTGCGACAAAAAGGTTCTCATCAGCGGCGATTTCAGTCATCGCCGCGCGTGGGGCGTCACGACGATTGAAGGCGCGACATGGCGTGGTGAGGAAGCGTTTCGCGAAGAAATTTTCGGGACGAACTTCACACTGTCCGTGACCGACCTTCCGGCGGGCGAATACACCGTTTTAATCGGTTTCGCAGAAGTGGATTTCACGAATGCCGGGCAGCGCGTGTTCGACATCACCCGCGGCGACCAGATAATCGCCACCAATTTTGATATTTTCGCCGCGGCAGGTGGCGCGGGAAAAGTTTATTTCGTCACCGACGTAGTTGACCATGCGGCGGACGCGGTCGGCGGACCGCTGGCGTTCAGCTTCATTGGCCGCACGGACGCGGCGAAGTTCAACTCGTTTGAAGTCAAGGACGATTCAGGGCAGTCCATCATTTTCGTTCGCGCGGCGGACATGATCAATGTCGAGGACACGACGGCATTGAAAATTCCCGAAGTCGCCGGCCCGGCAATCTGGAAGGATGCCTCGCAACCGACAGACGCGCGCGTGCGCGATCTTGTGAGCCGCATGTCGCTCGCGGAAAAAGTCCAGCAGCTGCGCAATGCCGCGCCCGCGATTCCGCGCCTTGGAGTTCCCGCATACAATTATTGGAACGAATGTCTTCACGGCGTTGCGCGTTCCGGCGTGGCTACGGTTTTTCCGCAAGCCATCGGCATGGCGGCAACTTGGGATACGCCATTGGTTCATCAGGAAGCGGATGTCATCGCCACCGAAGCGCGGGCAAAAAATAATAATTACCGGAGCAAGCACGATGGCGACAGCGCGCAATACTACGGCCTCACGTTCTGGACGCCGAACATAAACATTTTTCGCGATCCTCGCTGGGGTCGTGGGCAGGAAACTTACGGCGAGGACACTTTTCTGACGGCGCGTCTGGCCGTTTCGTTTATTCGCGGACTGCAAGGCGACAATCCGAAATACGTCAAGGCGATGGCGTGCGCGAAACATTTTGCCGTCCACAGCGGGCCGGAACCGGAGCGCCACCGTTTTGACGCCGAGCCGAGCCAACGCGATTTTTACGAAACTTATCTGCCGCAGTTTGAGGCCGCCGTGCGTGAAGGTCATGTTGGCGCAGTTATGGGTGCTTACAACTCCGTTTATGGTGAACCGGCCTGCGCGAATCCGCTGCTGCTCACGGAGCTGTTGCGCAAAGAATGGGGTTTCAATGGCCATGTTGTTTCCGATTGCGGTGCGATTTACGACATTTTTGGAAATCACAAATTCGTCGGCACGCCCGAAGAGGCTTCCGCGCTCGCAGTCAAGGCTGGCGACGACCTTTGCTGCGGCACGGATTACAATTCGCTGACGCTTGCGGTCAAACGCGGATTGATCACGGAAACGGAAATTGACACCGCGCTAAGCCGCGTACTGACAGCGCGTTTTCGGCTCGGACTTTTTGATCCGCCGGACCAGGTTCCCTATGTGCAAATTCCATTTTCAGAAAACAACACGCCCGAACACGAAGCGCTCGCGCTGAAAGTTGCGGAAGAGTCCATGGTACTTTTGAAAAACGACGGCCTGCTGCCGCTCGACCGCGCGAAAATCAAACGCATCGCCGTCATCGGTGCCAATGCGGATTCTGTGCCGATACTGCTCGGCAATTACAACGGAACGCCGTCGAATCCAGTCACGATTCTTGATGGAATCAAAAGTGCCGCGGGTACGAACGTCGAGGTCATTTACGAAACAGGTTGCCCGCTCGCGATGGCCAAAGACGGTTCAAATAAACCGGATGATAAAATGATGGCCGTCGCTATCGCCGCCGCGCAATCAGCGGACGTCGTCATTTACGTCGGCGGAATCAACGCGCGGCTCGAAGGCGAGGAAATGACGCGCGCGAACGGCTTCTACGGCTTCCTGGGCGGCGACCGCACGAAAATCGAATTGCCGTCGGTGCAGGAAGCTTTGATTAAGACTTTGTACGCGAACGGCAAGCCGGTTGTGTTCGTGAACTGCAGCGGCAGCGCGATTGCGATACCGTGGGAAGCGAAAAATCTGCCCGCGATTTTGCAGGCGTGGTATCCGGGCGAACAAGGCGGTCGCGCCGTGGCCGACGTTTTGTTCGGCGACGTGAATCCTGCCGGACGCTTGCCGATCACATTTTATCGTTCGACGGATGATTTGCCCGCATTTGAAGATTATTCGATGAGTAATCGCACTTACCGTTATTTCAATGGTACGCCGTTGTTCGCATTCGGTCACGGCTTGAGCTACACGAAATTTGATTACCGCGATGCGAAATTGAACGCCACGATTTTTGACGCAAAGAACACGATTAAAATTTCTTTTACATTGGACAATTCCGGCGCACGCGACGGCGATGAAGTAGCGCAGGTTTATTTCCGCCACGTCAAATCCATGTTGCCGCAGCCAAAACTGGCATTGTGTGGTTTTGCGCGGATTCATTTGCAAGCAAATCAGGGCACGCGCATCACGATGGACATTCCGGTGGAACGTTTGCGTTATTGGGACGTAACAAAAAAACAATATGCCATTGAGTCGGGCGATTACGAGTTGCTGGTCGCTGCGGCGTCGGACGACGTTCGCTTGCGGATGCCCTTCAAAATTGCGGCGCGTTGACGCGGATCATTTTCAGTCCACGTCCAAGTCCTCGATTTCGAGAAAGCCGTGCAATTGCCGGATGCGCGTGGGATGGCGCATTTTGCGGAGCGCCTTGGCTTCGATTTGGCGGATGCGTTCGCGCGTGACGCTGAATTGCTGGCCAACCTCTTCGAGAGTTCGCGCGCAGCCGTCGCCGAGGCCGAAACGCAGTTCCAAAACCTTACGCTCGCGCTCGTTCAAACTGCACAACACGTCGCCCAATTTGTCCTTGAGCAGGCTGAAGCTGGTGATGTCGAGCGGATTGTCGGCTGCCTTGTCCTCGATGAAGTCACCAAAGTTCGTGTCCTCGCTGTCGCCGACGGGCGATTGCAGCGAAATCGGCTGCTGCGCCATTTTCAACACGGCGCGGATGCGATCCACGGGTATCTGCATATCCTCGGAGATTTCGTCGGGCGTTGGCTCGCGGCCGAAGTCCTGAATCAACCGTTTTTGCGTCCGCATCAGTTTGTTGATGATTTCGATCATATGCACCGGGATGCGGATCGTGCGTGCCTGATCGGCAATGCTGCGCGTGATGGCCTGCCGAATCCACCACGTCGCGTAAGTGGAAAATTTATAGCCGCGGCGATACTCGAATTTTTCCACCGCCTTCATCAGGCCCATGTTGCCTTCCTGAATCAAATCAAGGAATGACAGGCCGCGGTTCGTGTATTTTTTGGCGATGGAAATGACGAGCCGCAAATTTGCCTCGACCATTTCGGTTTTGGCCTGAAATGCCTTGGTGGAAAATTCGCGCAACCGGTCAAACGCCTTGAGATAGACCCCGAATGGCATCCGCACAAATTCCTCGAGCGCGCGGATTTTGTGTTTTTCGGCCTCGACCAAATGTTGTTGCGCGCTGGATTCGCGCTGACTTTCGGCGTCGGCAAGCGCGCGCAAACTGTATTGCAGTTTGTCGTGGATATTTTCGGCGACGAGTGTCATCTCTTCGATGACTTTCTGCTTGAAATAAAATTTT
>JBEKBA010000019.1:0-35035 GCA_050015635.1 Verrucomicrobiota bacterium | reverse complement strand
ATGAAATTGATGATGAATTTTGATTCTGCGTCCACGCCCAGATAAACGTATTGATCCCCGCGCTCCGCGCTTTTCTCCACGTTGTTTCGTTCTTTGCAAGCCACGAATGCAAACAGTTCGTCCACCTGCACAAATTCAAACGGCACGTTGCGAACGCGCTGGTCTAAAAGTCTGGCACATTTCTGGCCGACAACTTCCAACACGTTCAAAACCGTGTCACGATGGACGTTGGCGAGTCTTTCAATCGCGCGAACGCCGCAACCTTCAACCAGCAAATGTGTGATTTGCACGGCCTTGTTGAATGGCACGCGCAAATCGTCCAGCGGCTTCGGCGGGATGTCCAAAAATGTCCGCTTGCACTGTTTGCACTGATAGCGTTGAAACCCCTTGTGAAACCCGAACCGGCTACATTCTGTGCTGCAATTATGACAAGTCACTTGACCTTTCTACGGCCAAGTCTTACAGTGATTTTGTATCGTCACAGATACCACTGAAGGCTTCGGCCTTTGGTTGCGCCCTGTCGGTGCTACAAACACCGGCGGGGCTTTATTTCAGTTGTTTTGGGGATTAGGGCGGTGGTTCTGTTGCTAATGGAACAACTACCGTGTGAGGGTGACACCGCCCGTTCCCGAAATTGTTTTCATATTTTTTTGATTGGTAAATATCGTTTCTTTCCAGACTCGCGTGAGGCTACAATTCTACAGTCAGGATGATTTGAAAGCCTTTGCAGGGTAACATAAACAGACACGGTGAAATTGGGCGTTCTAAAATTAAATCCATGACCCTTCAAATAGTCACATACTTGACCAGCGGAAACCCCGCCATTTTCCCCAAGCCCCATTTTGTTTAATGTATTGACTGCATCAATAACCGCCTCCGTCATTCCCATTCCGCGATATTTGTCAACTGGGTCAAAAATCATTTCCGCCTCTTTATCCACCTGTTCAGCCCGCTTCAATTTCTCGCGCAAGTCCGCAATCTCTTTCTGCTTGGCCTCAATTTGAGCCAAGTAACCCGCGCGAATCGCATTTATGTTTTTATTGTCTCCGTTCACTCTGCGATGACTATAACGCGAGCGAGCCGCATTGCAAGCAAAATGTTTAATTTTCTTAAACTGTTTGTTTAGTCTCATAAATTCATGGAATGGGAACTGCTTTTACTGGCAATCACTATGAAAATACAAATTGACCTTAAAAGCGACGGCGACTTTTTCGACATCAAAAACCAATGAATCGCAATTCATTAAAAGCATATCTGGTTGGATTTTTAGTTGGCGTCGCCGTCGTCTTTTTTTGCTTTGGACGCTACCGCTACGAACATTTGGGCACGTATCTTGTCAGAATTAACCGGATTACCCAGAATGTTTCCTACCTGTCTGCCGAGGGGTGGAGAGACAATTTGCCCACCAATTCCGCCACGCCTGTTCAATACTGATTTATGCCATTTCTAAACCTATGAAACAGATTCCCGTGATTTGCCCCAAAGCTTTGGAAAAATACAACGGAAAAAGCGTTGTATTGAGAGTTGAGCTAAACGGCAGGCTCGTAACCATGCAAGGTAAATTCCGAGTTCTCGAAGCGTCGGAGGCGGAAGTTTTTTTCCTCGATATAGAAAATCTAAAATCTGACAATCCGATAGACGATGCCAGTATTTTAGGGAGTTGCATCCACCTGTCTCAAGGTCATGCTGATTCCATAAAGCCTGCAAACGACTCGCTGAAACAAATTGATTTTTTGGTGGAATCGCCTTTTCTTTCACGGCATTTTCAGCCGTCGGATTAGAAATACTCCACGCAAACGGGTTTTTATTTTTATGCACATGGAAAAGGTTAGTTGTTCCCTGCCGGTGTGCCTAAAAACTCAATCCAGCCTCGCGCGAGGCACATTCTGAAAGAATTTTCAACACGGAAGCAGGACATCACCTGTTGTTTTGACTTTAAATGGAAATACCGTAGGTTCAGCAGGCATCCCTTACCAAGGTAATGCAACTTCTGGAAGCATGGTTTTAACGGATGGTGGTTCGCTCATTCCATACACATTCGACGGTGCAAGCGGAACCGTCTCTGGTGCAGTAAGTAGTGGCTTCATTTTAAGCGGGACGAATACCCCGAATTTGTTCCGCCGTGTAGGGGCCATCTTCTTTGCCGTCAATCATTAAATAACATGGTTCACCTTCTGGTGGGCTGGAAGCTGAAATGACGGGAAAGGATAATGGGTGTTTGTTGTCATACATTTTTTTCAAATCCACGGTGCGATAAGATTTGAACGCACTGTCTTTTGAGAACAAAGCTTTCTTAAAATCATCAAAACCAATTTGCTGCTGTGTCATATTAAGTTTTCAGAATTCTGATTTAAGCGCCAAAGACCCTTTAAAACCACATTTCATATTCAAAGTCAAGACAAATGTCTTATGCGTGTTTTGTCTTGGGCGGCGCATTTTTAGGGGATGCGTCAAATATCAGATGCGTTTGCGAAAGTCGTAGAAAAACATCGAAAATCTAGAGGATTCAGCAAATCAAAACTGGCTGAAAAATCCGGGTTGCATCAAACTTACATTGGACTGTTGGAACGGGGACAAAGAAGCCCGAATCTGGACACCGCAAACACGATTGAAGGTTTTTGGTCGTTGTTCAAGCGCGGCTATCATGGTATTTATCATCACATGAGCCGGAAGCACATGCAGCGTTACGTTGACGAATTCACGTTCCGATTCAACCGGCGCACAAACGGGATGCAAAATGTCTTTTCGGATACGGTCAAACGCATGTCTGAAACCAACAATCTTCCTTACAGCACCTTGACCCAAAAACCAGCATGAGCAGGCCGCGAAAGATTCATCCGCCGTTGCCGTTTACTTTCAATGAAGTTTTGAAGGCTGTTGCAGCGGGGAGGGGCGTGAAAAAGAAAGGAAAAACAAAACATAAACCAGCTAAGGGAACAAAAAAGGTTATATGAATATATCTGATGAACAAATTATTGGCAGAATTTCCGCACTTGAATCCATCGTTTGTCAGCTATTGACGTTTCATCTCGTGAATAATAACGAAAAGGATAAAATTCTTGCTATTTTACAAGAGGGAATTTCAGAAATTTCAGGAAAATTGTCAGTTGTGGAAAAAAGTCACGCTTTAGATTGTGCCAACCGGATTTTTCAATCTGCTCGCGCCACAGCTTTGCACCTTGAAGGGAAATAACGGGGTCGCGTCCATTGACAATAAAATGACATTCCTCTTTAACCATATAAATTCATTACACTTTTTCAAAAAAATTCAGGGTAAATAGGTATATAAGTGCCATAAATAAATTGTATTTCTGCTCTGATTTACACTTTTTCCGACGAGTTTCTCCTTTTTGACCGGCTTTTTTACAGAACAAATCTATGGGAGCATCACCCCTTGTCAAACTTTGTGAAAAAAATCACAAATTTACTTGCCCGCGCTTTGGACGGCGATTAGGCTGGTTTTGCGTCTGTTTTGGCAAAAAAGGATTATGCGAACTCAAAGTGAAATCGGTTACGATTCAAAAATCGAAGGCGACGTGGTGGTCACCACGGTGGACGCCGCGTTGAACTGGTTCCGCGCAAATTCCGTCTGGCCGATGCCGATGGGACTGGCCTGTTGCGCCATTGAATTGATGGCCGTCGGCGCGAGCCGCTATGACATTTCACGATTTGGTTCGGAAGTCATGCGCTTTTCACCGCGTCAGGCGGACTGCATGATTGTGGCTGGCACGGTCACTTATAAAATGGCCGGTGCGGTCAAACGCGTCTGGGATCAAATGCCGGAGCCCAAATGGTGCATCGCGATGGGCGCATGCGCCTCGACCGGCGGAATGTATCGCAGCTACGCGGTCTTACAAGGCGTGGACAACATCATTCCGGTGGACGTTTACGTATCCGGCTGTCCGCCGCGTCCCGAAGCCGTGCTCGACGCGCTGATGAAACTGCAAAAGAAAATCAGCAAACAGCCGGTGTTGCAGAATTTGACCGCGCTCCATTTGAAAAAGGAAGTTGCGGCTTGAATTAAAATTTTCGCGCTAAATTTTTTAACGTGACTTCACTCGAACAAGCCCAAAAACTCAAAGCCGGGTTCGGCGATTTGATTTCCGAACCGGCGGAGTTTCGCGGTGAAATCACGGTCCAAGTCGCCGACGCGGAGCAAATCGTCGCCGTGTGTGAATTCGCTAAAAAGCAGCTTGGTTTCGATTACCTCGTGGACATCAGCAGCCTCGACAATTATGGCGACGACCCGCGCTGGACGATCGTTTATGAACTGCGCGGCATCGCCAGCGGCTGCGAATTGCGCCTCAAGACCAACGTGAGCGAGGAGAAATCTGAGTTGTCCAGTGTCATTGGCGTGTGGCGCACGGCCAACTGGCACGAGCGCGAAATTTACGACATGATGGGCATCCGTTTCCGCGGGCATCCCGATCTGCGCCGCATATTGATGTGGGAGGGTTATCCGTATTTTCCGTTGCGGAAGGATTTTCCGCTCGCGGGCAAGCCGACGGATTTGCCCAACGTCGCGTTTGCCAGGCCCGCTCCCCAGGAAGGCGGGCCGTTTGTGACGGTCGCCAGCGGCGATTCCGCAACCACCCGGGAACCGCGTGTTCGCATACCGGAAGAATAATTTTCATGGCCGCAGTTCAAGACATTGAAATTCCTGATTCCGCCGCGCGTTCAGCGCAGGCGGTCGAGGAACTTCAGGATGCCGTCGGCGAGAAGATGGTGCTGAACATGGGTCCGTCGCATCCGGCCACGCACGGCGTTTTGCGAATTTTGCTCGAATTGGACGGCGAAGTCATCACCAGGGCCGACCCGGACGTGGGTTATTTGCATCGCGGCGACGAAAAAATCGCCGAGAACATGACCTATACGCAGTTCATTCCTTACACCGACCGGCTGGATTATCTCGCGCCGCTGGCGAACAACGTCGCCTACGCGCTCGCGGTGGAAAAAGCCCTCGGCATCGAAAAATCCCTGCCGCCGCGCTGCCAATACATCCGCGTGATGTGCTGCGAACTCGCGCGCATCTCGGCGCATTTGCTCGGCCTCGGCGCATTCGCGATGGATGTCGGCGCGGTCACGGTTTTCCTGTTGGTTTTCACCGAGCGCGAAAAAATTTACAATCTGGCCGAATCGCTTTCCGGCGCGCGGTTCACGACCAGTTACACGCGCATCGGCGGCGTGATGTGCGACTTGCCGCCGGGCTGGTGTGCGGATGTCCGCAAATTTCTCGAAGAATTCATCGTCACACTCAACGAAGTCGAGACGCTGCTCACACGCAACCGCATCTGGGTGGATCGCCTGCGCGACCTCGCGGTCATCTCGAAGGAAATGGCTATCAATTACGGCTTGAGCGGCCCGAACCTGCGCGGCAGCGGCGTCGAATGGGATTTGCGCAAAAACCAGCCGTATCTTTGTTACCAGGATTTGCAGTTCGACATCCCCACCGGCTCGGTCGGCGATTGCTACGACCGCTACCTCGTGCGCATGGAAGAGATGCGCCAGAGCATGCGCATTTTGTATCAGTGCCTCGAAAAAATTCCCGGCGGCGCGAACAACGAATCGAAAGAGCCGGTCAACGTCGCCGACGGAAAAATCATTTTGCCGCCGAAGGAAAAAGTCATGACGAAGATGGAGGAATTGATTCATCAATTCATGCTGGTGACGGAAGGCATGAACGTGCCGCCCGGTGAGATTTATTTCGGCCATGAAAATCCAAAGGGCGAACTCGGCTTTTACATTTGCAGTCGGGGCGGCGGCGTGCCGTATCGCCTCAAAATCCGTTCGCCCAGTTTCATCAACTTGAGCATTTTGGGCGAGCTGATGCCCGGCTGCATGGTCAGCGACGTGCCGGTCGTACTCGGCTCGATTGATTTTGTGATGGGCGAAAGTGACCGCTAAGCAAAAGGAAAAAACATGTCTGACACAATTGTTTGGTGCGACATACCGGTCAAAGACCTTGACCGCGCGATAAAATTTTACAGCGCGGTGCTCGGCCAAACCGTCTCGAAAGAAACTTTTGGTGAAATGAATTTGGGATTGTTGCCGCACGCGAAGGACAATGTCAGCGGCTGCCTGTCCACCAGCGATGAAGGCAAGCCTTCGGCGGATGGCCCATTGATTTACTTGAATTGCGAAGGCCGTTTGGACGCGGCGGTTTCCGCCGTCGCGAAAAACGGCGGAAAAGTTTTGAAACCGAAACATCAAATCGGACCTTACGGTTTTCGCGCCGTTATTTTGGACAGTGAAGGCAATCGCATTGCATTGCATTCGAAGTGACCAATGAACTTTGATTTTCAACGGATTTTGAAACGCGCCGGCCTTTTGATGGGTGAAATGCAACCAATCAAATCAGGGATGGTTGCCGTTCCAGCCGCGAAACCGGTCGCCAACGGGCAAATCGGTCTGAATTGTGTTACAACTACCTGTGAAAGAATGACTTTTGCACATTTTAGAGGTTGGGTTTCAAAAAACCCAATCCAACCCAATCCAACCCAATCCAACCTAATCCAACCTAATCCAACCAAAAAAATGGCTTGGACTACTCCCGTATGGTTCAAAGCAGTGGGGATGGAGGCGCGCAATTCATGAACGCCACGCACACAGAACCGATTCCAAATCCGCTGCAACGTCAAAGCGGTTTCGCCGCCTCCGCCGCACTTGAAGCGGAAGTGGACGAGTTGCTTACGCATTATCCTGAAAAACGCGCGTCGTCGCTCATGGTGCTGCATGCGATTCAGGAAAAATTCGGCTGGATTTCGCAGGAAGCCGTCGAATGGACGGCGCAGAAGCTCGGCTTGCAGCCCATCAATATTTACGAGCTCGTGACGTTTTATCCGATGTTCCGCGCGCAGCCGATGGGCAGCTTTCAAATCAAGGTCTGCCGCACGTTGAGTTGCGCGCTGGGCGGCGCGTATGAATTGCACGAACATTTTTGCGACAAGCTGGGCTTGGACGCGCACGCGCATGGCGCGCAGACGACGAAGGATGGAAAGTTCACGGTGGAATTCGTCGAATGCCTCGCCAGTTGCGGCACCCCGCCCGTGATGATGTGCAACGACGATTTTTACGAAGCCGTCTCGCACGCGAAAGCGGACGAGATTTGCGCGAAGTGCAAATGAATTTGAAAGCGCAAATGGAAATTTGGCTGCCCGACATGGATTTGAACCATGACAAACAGATTCAGAGTCTGCTGTGCTACCGTTACACCATCGGGCAAGCCGGAGCAGTGTGAAGCTAGAGATTTTTGATTGAGAGTCAAGCTGTTGGATATGGCGCAGGAATACAAATTGATTTTGAAGCACGCCGACGAGCCGGGCTACGCACCCGACATCGAATGCTATTTGCGTCACGGCGGCTACGATGCGTTGAAAAAAGCGCTCGCCATTCAGCCAAAGGATTTGCCTGACGGCAAAAAAATGTCGCCGCAGGAGCAAATCCGTGAGGACGTGAAAATTTCCGGACTGCGCGGTCGCGGCGGTGCGGGTTTTTCGTGCGGTTTGAAATGGAGTTTTGTTGACCGCAAGAGCGGCAAGCCGGTTTATCTGATTTGCAACGCGGACGAATCCGAGCCGGGCACGTTCAAGGATCGTCAGATCATGTATAAGGATCCGCACCAGTTGATCGAGGGCATGATCATCTCGTGCTTCGCGAACGATGTGCATCTCGCCTACATTTATATTCGTGGCGAAATGGTTGACGGCGCGAAAATTTTAAATGAAGCGTTGAAAGAAGCCCGCGCTAAAAATTTTCTTGGCAAAAACATTCTCGGCAGCGGCTACGATTTGGAAATGCACGTGCATCGCGGCGCGGGCGCTTACATTTGTGGCGAGGAGACCGGCCTCATCGAATCGCTCGAAGGCAAGCGGCCGTATCCGCGCATCAAGCCGCCGTATTTTCCAGCGGTGCTCGGCCTGTGGATGTGCCCGACCATCGTCAACAACGTCGAGACGCTCTGCAATGTGAAGCACATCATCGCGATGGGTGCGGCGGAATTCGCCAAGCTTGGCACGCCAAACAACACCGGCACGCGCATCGTCAGCTTGAGCGGCCACGTCAAAAAGCCGGGCTACTACGAAATCGAAGTCGGCAAGGCGACGATTGGTGAATTGATTAACGATCCGAAATTTGGCGGCGGTCTTCGTGACGGCAGAAAATTGAAAGCTGTCATTCCCGGTGGTTCATCGGCGAAAGTATTCAAAGCGGGCGAAAAATTTAAACTCAAGCGCAAGGATGCCGGGGGCAAGGAAATTTTGCAGGAAGTGGACATGCTCGATTTGCCTTACGATTTCGATTCGCTGATTGCCGCCGGTTCGATGAGCGGTTCGAGCGCAATCATCGTGATGGATGACAGCGTGGACATCGTCGAAGCACTCGCGAACATTGCCGAATTTTACGCGCACGAAAGCTGCGGCCAATGCACGCCCTGCCGCGAAGGCGCGCTTTGGATGAGCAAGGCTTTGCATCGCCTCACACACGGCGAAGGCCGCGCGAGCGACGCCGATTATCTCGTGAAAATCGCCGATAACATTCCCGGCGGCCGCACGATTTGCGCATTCGGCGAAGCCTGCTCGTGGCCGGTGCAAAGTTTCGTCGGAAAATTCAAGGACGAATTTGTCGCGAAGGGCAAAGCCGGCGAGGAACGCCGCGCAAAGGAAATTGCCGCGCCATCGCAACAAAAACAATTGACCGAAACGCATCACTGATTAAATGTCAACCTCAGCCACAACCGATATCAAGCCCGCTCCCGTGATTGAAAAAATCAAGGTGAAAGTGGACGGTCGCGAAATCGAGGTGCCCAAGACGATGCCCGACCCGATTTCCGGCAAGCCGATTCCGACTACGATGATTCAGGCGTGCGCGCTCGCCAGGACTGACGTACCGCACTACTGCTATCACCCGAAACTTCCCGTTGTCGGCAACTGTCGCATGTGCCTGGTGGAATTCGGAACGCCCGCGCTTGGCCCGGATCGCAAGCCGGTTTTGAATCCTGACGGCACGCTTAAAATCGCCAAGTCGCCCCGCCCGGCCATCGCCTGCGCCACGCCGGTTTCGCCCGGCATGGAAATTTACACGAACACGCCCGGCGTGAAACAATTGCGTGAAGGCGTACTGGAATTTCTGCTCATCAATCATCCGCTTGATTGCCCCATCTGCGATCAGGCCGGCGAATGTAAGTTACAGGAATACTCGGTGGATTATGGCCAGAGCGAGAGCCGTTACGTCGAACCAAAAGTTCACAAGCCCAAGGCCGTTGACCTCGGCCCGCGCATCGTGCTCGACGACGAACGCTGCATTCTTTGCACGCGCTGCATCCGGTTCACGAAGGACATCGTCGGCGACGACGCACTTGGCATCGTCAATCGCGGCGGCTACAGCACGCTCACCGCGTATCCGGGCAAGGTTTTCGACAACAATTACACACTCAACACTGTGGACATCTGTCCCGTCGGCGCGCTCACGTCGAAGGATTTTCGTTTCCAGATGCGCGTGTGGTTTTTGAAGGAAACCAAAAGCGTCTGCACGGGTTGCGCGACGGGTTGCAACGTCATCATCAGCTCGCGCGAAGAAAAAGTTTATCGCTACGAGCCGCGCCAGAACGACGCCGTCAATTCCTGCTGGATGTGCGACGCGGGCCGTTTGAATTACAAATGGATTGGCCGCGAAGACCGTTTGAAGGACGTTCTCGCGCGCGGACAAAAAACGACCTGGACGGCGGCGCTCAATGAAATCGGGGACAAACTAAAAAAAACACCGGCTGGGTCGGTTGCCATTGTCGCTTCAGCGCGGCAGACGAACGAGGAATTGTGGCTGATTTCAAAACTGAAATCAAAACTAGGCGCCATCAGCGATTCCGTTGCGCGCATCGGCGAAGCCGACAAGTTGCTCGTCAGCGCGGACAAAAATCCGAACAGCAACGGCGCGCGGCTCACGGGAATTTGTTTCACGGAAATGGGAACAAATCTGCCGCAGATCGCCAACGGCATAGCGAGCGGGAAAATCAAAACGCTCATCGTTTTCGGTGAAGAAGTGACGAAACACGGCATCGGCGCCGATTTGCTCGGCAAATTGGAAACGCTCATCGTCAGCGACATTTTGCCGGGCGCGACAACAAAGTTGGCGCATTATGTTTTGCCCGGCTGCGCGCACGCGGAAAAACGCGGCACGTTCACGAACGGCAAAGGCCGTGTCCAAAAATTCATGAAAGCGGTGGAAGCGCCCGGCGACGCGCGGCCTGAATGGGAATTTTTGCACGACCTCGTTCACAACGTCACCGGCCAGAACGGTTTTGTCACGATTGAAGGCTTGTTCAACGAAATGGCAAAGGATATTTACGCGTTCAATGGTTTGACGTGGGCGACTCTCGGCGACACCGGCGTGACGGTGCAAATTTGACATGGACTTGAATTTCATCATTTTCAGTCTGGTCAAAATCGTGCTCGTGCTTGCTTTGTTGCACACGATTGCGGGCTACGCGGTTTTGGCGGAGCGGAAAATTTCGGCGTGGATTCAGGATCGCGTCGGACCGAACCGCGTCGCTCCGCCGTTCGTCAAATATATTCCGGTTCTCGGACCGGTTTTGACACGCATGGGAATTTTCCAACCTCTCGCGGACGGACTGAAATTCATGCTCAAGGAAGATTTCATGCCGGCGGGCGTGCGTAAATCGTATTTCTGGCTCGCGCCGGCATTGGCGGTCATTCCTTCGATTTTGATCATCGCGGTGATTCCATTCGGCTCGCAAATCGGCCATCAGAAAATGGTCATCGCGGATTTGAACGTCGGCATTCTCTACACGTTCGGAATTATTTCGCTTGGCGTTTATGGAATTGTGCTCGCGGGTTACGCGGCAAATTCAAAATATCCGTTCCTCGGCGGCATCCGGTCGAGCGCGCAGATGATTTCATATGAAATTTCGATGGGCATGAGCGTCATTCCGGTTTTTCTCATCGCGGGCAATTTGAATTTGAGTCAGATCATCAGTTGGCAGACGCAGCACGGCTGGCTCGTCATTTATGCGCCGCTGTCGCTGGTCATTTTTCTCGTCGCCAGTTTTGCGGAAACAAACCGCACGCCGTTCGATTTGCCGGAAGCGGAAACGGAACTGGTCGGCGGCTATCACACGGAATACAGCTCGATGAAATTCGCGCTGTTTTTTCTCGCCGAATATTCCAACATGACTGCGTCGGCGGGAATGATGGTGACGCTGTTTTTCGGCGGCTGGACGCTGCCGTTTTGGGGACTCGATCAACCGGCGCAAACGCTGTGGGTCGGCATCGCGCAAATCCTGATTTTCCTTTTGAAAATCTGCGCGCTGCTGACGCTGTTCATCTGGGTGCGCTGGATGTTCCCGCGCTTTCGCTACGACCAATTGATGGATTTAGGCTGGCGACGGTTTGTGCCGCTGGCGCTGGTGAACATTTTAATCACGGCCGTCGTGCTGTGGATGAAAAGTTAAATGATCGTTAATCGCAAACCGTTGACGTTTTGGGAACGGCTTTATCTGCCCGCGATTTTGGGTGGACTCAAAGTCACACTCCGTCACGCTTTTCGCACTCTGTTTCAGGGTAAAAAAGTCACAATGGAATATCCCGAACAGAAATGGGCCGTGCCGCCGGATTATCGCGGCGCACCGTATCTCGTCAAAGATCAGGAAGGCAACACGAAATGCGTTTCGTGCCAGCTTTGCGAATTTGTCTGCCCGCCCAAGGCGATCAAAATCATTCCGCCCGGCCCGGCCGGCCAGCTGGCCGACCGCTCGAACGCGGAAAAAATGCCGCTGGAATTTGAAATCAACATGCTTCGCTGCATCTTCTGCGGCTTCTGCCAGGAGGTTTGTCCCGAAGAGGCCATTTTCCTGCAAAAAGATTATTCGCTCACCGGCCTGACGCGCGCTGAAATGATTTACGACAAGGAAAAGCTCCTCGCGCTCGGCGGCACGGTCGGCGGCGTCCAAAAATGGAAACATAAATTGGAAGAAGCCAAAGAGCAGGAAACTTTTCCGGTCAAAGTCTGAAACCTTGAAACATGGGACTGGCTGACATTTTATTTTATATCTTCGCGGCACTTACGCTGTTGTGCGGCGTGCTCGTCATCGCAAACCCGTTCAGCCGCAACCCGGTCACCAGTGCGATGTTTCTTGTGCTTACCATCATCTCGATGGCCGGACTGTTCGTGTTGTTGCACGCGTTCTTTCTCGCGGCGGTGCAAATTCTTGTCTATGCCGGCGCGGTCATCGTACTGTTCCTCTTCGTCATCATGCTGCTCGATTTGAAGGAAGAACAGCGGCGGAAAATAAAAATGTTCGGCATCGTTGCCGGACTGATTTCTGTCGGTACCATCGCGGCCATTTTTTTGAAAAGCCTGCGCGCGACGAATCTCAACGCGCACCCGTCACCTGTCACCGAAGGCGACACGGCATCGCTCGGCAAATTGCTGTTCACGCAATATGTTTTGCCGTTTGAAGTCGTCTCCGTTCTGCTGCTCGTGGCGATGGTCGGCGTGATTTTGTTGAGCAAAAAGGATTTGAAATAATATGCAGGTCGGACTCGAACATTATCTGGTCGTGAGTTTCCTGCTGTTTGCGCTGGGACTGCTCGGCGTCATTATGCGGCGCAACCTGCTCGTCATTTACATGTCGTTGGAGCTGATGCTCAACGCGGCGAACCTTGCGCTCGTCGCGTTCTCGCGCTTCAACGACAACCTGAACGGCCAGATTCTGGTCTTCTTCATCATCACCGTGGCGGCGGCGGAAGTCGCGGTCGGTCTCGCGCTCATCGTCGCGCTCTACCGCAAGCGCCAGACCGCGCATGTTGAAGACCTGACCTCGATGAAACTGTAATGCGAAACAGATTTAACAACCGCAGAGACGCAGAGACGCAGAGTTTTAGTGAACTCACGGAGCGCATCATCGGCGCTTGCATTGAAATTCATCGAAGCCTTGGCCCGGGGCTTCTCGAATCGGCTTACGAAGAATGCCTCTGCCACGAATTATCGGTTGCTGGAATTGCTTTTGAGCGGCAAAAACCGCTGCCGGTTTATAACAAAGACGTCAAACTCGATTGCGGTTATCGTTTGGATTTGGTTGCCGAAGCAAGAGTGATTGTTGAATTAAAGGCGATTGAAAATCTAATGCCCATCCACGAAGCGCAATTGCTGACTTATTTGAAACTTTCCGGCTTAACGCTTGGATTACTGATCAATTTCAATGTCCCGATGCTCAAAAACGGAGTTAAACGCATCGTAAATAATTTTCAAAACTCCGCGTCTCCGCGTCTCCGCGGTGAATTTTCAACCGGATGAAATACGATCTTCTTCCCTGGCTCATTTTGTTCCTGCCGCTGCTCGCAGCGGCGGTGATAACGCTTTTCACTTTGCATTGTAAAACGACGAGCAGTCTCATTTCCATCGGCGCAATTGTCATTGGTTTTGTCCTTTCGCTCGTTTTCATCAATGCCAACGGCTGGCATCCGGCGGTCACGGAAATTTCCAAAAACTGGCTGTCCATCGGCGACCTGCACGTTGACTTCGGCCTCAAGCTTGATGCGTTGAGCCTGATGATGCTCCTCATCGTCACCGGCGTCGGCGGCACAATTCACATTTATTCCTTCGGTTATATGCACGAAGACAAGGGCATGAGCCGCTTTTTCGCGTTCATGAGCCTGTTCACGTTCTCGATGCTCGGCATTGTGCTGGCGAATAATTTCATCGAACTTTTCATTTTCTGGGAACTCGTCGGCGTTTCCAGTTACCTGCTCATCGGTTTCTGGTTTGAAAAACCGAGCGCCGGCGACGCCGCGAAAAAGGCGTTCATCGTCAATCGCCTCGGCGATTTCGGCTTCCTGATTGGCATCCTGATGGTTTGGGGTTTACTCGGTTCACTGAATTTTGGAGAACTCCAATCAACTCTCGCAGCGAATCCGGCTTTGCTCGAAGGTTGCGCGACACTTGCCGGACTTTTAATTTTCTGCGGCGCGGTTGGCAAATCCGCGCAATTTCCGCTGCATGTTTGGTTGCCCGATGCGATGGAAGGCCCGACGCCGGTTTCCGCTTTGATCCACGCCGCGACCATGGTTGCCGCCGGCGTTTATATGCTCTGCCGCATTTTCTTTTTGCTCGACGCTGGCGCGCTGGACGTCATCGCCTACATCGGTGGCTTCACCGCGTTGCTCGCTGCCTTGATCGCCGTCCAGCAGAACGACATCAAACGCATCCTCGCCTATTCGACGCTTTCGCAACTCGGTTACATGATCATGTCCGTCGGCTTGAGCGGCCCGACGCCCGCGATGTTTCACCTGACCACGCACGCATTTTTCAAGGCGCTGCTGTTCCTCGGCGCCGGCTCGGTCATCCACGCGCTGCACGAAGAACAGGACATCTGGAAAATGGGCGGCCTGCGCGACAGGATGGGCGTCACGTTCTGGACCTTTTTGATCGGCACACTCGCCTTGAGCGGCGTCCCGCCGTTCAGCGGCTTCTACTCGAAGGATTCAATTCTCACGCAGGCGCTGGAACAAAAAAATTATCTACTATTTGCTGTCGGTGTCGGCGTCGCGGGGTTGACAACGTTCTATATGTTGCGTCTTTTCTACGTCGCGTTCGTCGGCAAGCCGCGGACTGAAACCGCCAAACACACGCACGAATCTCCCGCTGTCATGACCTGGCCGTTGCTGGTGCTGGCCTTGTTCAGCGTTATTGGCGGTGTCATTGGTGCCAGCGGAATTTTCGACGCGCAGTTTTCGGGCGAGGCTTCCGGTGCTTCGCTCATCCAGCGGATTTTTGAACCGTTACATTCGCCGGTGGCGATGGTTTCCGGTCTGATTGTTGTTGCCGCCGGCTGGTATGCCGCGCGTACATTTTATCTCAACGCCGAAACTGATCCGCTGCCCGCCAGGCTTGGCGGTTTGGCGACGGCGATGAAAAACCGTTTTTATTTCGATGAGCTTTACGAAGCCACCGTCATTCGCGCGCACGATTTCATCGCGGCAGTCGCCGATTGGATTGACCGCTGGCTCGTCGAAGGATTTTGCATCGGCGCGATTCGTGGTGGCACGGATTTGACCGGTCGTGCGCTGCGCCTCGCGCAAACCGGCAATCTCCAGACCTACGCCTTCCTGTTCGTGCTCGGCGTGGCGGTGGTGCTGTATTTCGTCTTGGAAAACTAAAATGTCCATTCTGACTTACATTCTGGGTTGGCCGCTGCTGGCGGCGTTGGCGCTGATTTTCGTCCCGCGCAATTACCGCGTCATCATCCGCGCCATCGCGGTGCTGGCCACGCTCATTTCGGCGGTGCTCGCGGTGAAAATGTTCTGCGCCTATGGCGGCGCGCCGGTGGATGCGGATGGCTACCGCTTCGTGCAGCAGATTCCGTGGGTCGAATCGCTCGGCATCAGCTACCACGTCGGCGTGGACGGCTTGAACATCGGCTTGATTTTGATGGGCGCAATTGTCGCGTTCGCAGCGGTGTTGTGCTCGTGGGAAATCAAGGAACGCGAAAAGGAATTTTACATTTTGTTGCTCGTGATGAGCGGCGGCATCCTCGGCGCGTTCGCATCGCTCGATTTGTTTTTCTTTTATTTCCTGCACGAACTCGCGCTCGTGCCGACGTTCATCATGATCGGCGTCTGGGGACGCGGCGAACGCAAAAACTATGCGACGTTTCAGATCACGCTTTACTTGAGTATCGGTGCGCTTATCGCGCTTATCGGCCTGATTGCCCTCTATTTGCAATCCGGCGCGAACACGTTTGACATCCCGAAATTGATCGAACACGCGAAAGCAAATCCGCTCGCGGTCAACGCGCAGAATTTCATCTTCCCGCTGCTGCTGTTCGGCTTCGGGATTTTGGTCTCGCTTTGGCCGTTTCACTCATGGGCGGCGTTGGGTTACAGTTCTGCGCCATCGCCGACCGCGATGATTCACGCGGGCGTTTTGAAAAAATTTGGACTTTACGGTTTGATCCGCGTCGCGCTGCCGTTGATGCCGCAGGCCGCACAAAGCTGGATGCATTTTCTCGCCTGGTTATGTCTCGGCAACATTCTTTACGTCGGCTGGGTTGCCATGCGCCAGCGCGATTTGAATCTGCTTATCGGTAATTCCAGCGTGGCGCACATGGGTTTCATTTTTCTCGGCATCGCGAGCCTGAACCTTATCGGCGTGACGGGCGCGGTGTTCGTGATGATCGCGCATGGATTTCTCGCGGCGCTCACCTTTGCGTTGAGCGGTTACATTTACCAAAAGACCGGCACGCTCCAAATCAGCGAACTCGGCGGACTTTGCCGTCCGCTGCGGTTCATCGGAACGGCTTTGTTGATGGCGGCGATGGCCGGCTGCGGTTTGCCGGGCTTCGCGAATTTCGTTGGCGAAGTCACGGTATTCTTCGGCGCGTGGAAAGTTTTCCCGCTCGTGACCGGACTCGCGCTATGGGGTGCGCTCATCATCGGCGCGGTTTACATGACGCGCGCCATTCGCAACGTCTTGCACGGTCCGGTGCCGGAAAAATTTTCGGATCTTGCCGACGCCTCGAATGGCTGGCGCAGGTTGCCTTACGCGCTTTTGCTGGCGGGACTGTTTGTGTTCGGCTGCTTTCCAAGATTGCTCACCGATCAAATTAAACCGGACGCGGAAAAAATTGTTCAAATGGCGAATCCGGTTTTGGAAAAACAAAACGTTGTCGCCATTTCTGAAATTCGAAATTGATGAACGCTTCCTTGATGACGCTCGAAGTTTGTGTGATGGCGCTTGGCGTGATGCTGCTGCTGGCGGATTTTTGGATGCCAGTCGAACGCAAAAAATTTCTGGCCTATGCCGGAATTGCCGCGCTGGGCGGTTTGTTGCTCGTCAGTTTCGGTGGCGAAGGCATTTGCAGTGTTTTTGGAACCGCTTTTAACGGCTCGTTCATCGAAGACGCGCTCGCGTTGTTTTTTAAGCGGTTCTTTCTTGTGGCTGCAATCCTCGTTTTGTTTTTGTCGGTGGAGTTTTCCGACCGCCTCGCCGCGGGCGTCAGTGAATACTATTCACTCATTGTTTTTGCTCTTTTAGGTATGCTGTTCGCGGCATCGTCGAATGATTTTGTGATGCTGTTCGTTTCCATCGAACTCATCACCATTACGTTTTACGTCTTGACGAGTTTTCAACGCGGCAGACTCGTGTCACTCGAAGCCGGCGTGAAATATCTCATCCTTGGCGC
Organism: Verrucomicrobiota bacterium; assembly: GCA_050015635.1. Lineage (GTDB taxonomy): Bacteria > Verrucomicrobiota > Verrucomicrobiia > Limisphaerales > UBA11358 > UBA11358. Next base: position 17,844 of record JBEKBA010000019.1, on the reverse strand, counting down.
GCTGTCATCGGCATTTTTGGTTTTCGGCATCGCGCTGATTTGGGGAACAACCGGGAAATTGAATTTCACCGAACTCGCCGCCGTCGCGCCGCAATTCGCGGACAATAAAATTTTTCTGTTTGGCGTATTGTTCGTGCTGGCCGGACTCGGATTCAAGATCGCCGCGTTTCCGTTTCAAATCTGGGCGCCGGACGTTTATCAAGGCGCGCCGACGCCGACGACGGCGTTTCTGGCCGTCGGTTCCAAGGCGGCTGGATTCATTTTGCTCCTGCGCGTTCTATTCACGGCGGTTCCAGGCGTGACGGCGCATTGGGCGGATTTGCTCATCGTGATTTCGGGTATCACGATCCTTTACGGAAATCTCTGCGCGATTCCACAACGCAATTTGAAACGGCTGCTTGGCTATTCGAGCATCGCGCACGCGGGCTACTTGTTGCTGGGCGTCGCAGCGTTGAGCGCGAGCGGCGTGGCGGCGTTGCTTTATTATCTGGCCGGATATTTGTTTACCGTCATGGCGGCATTCATGGTCATCGCGCTCGTGCTGCGGCATCTGGAAACGGAAGATATTTCAGGATTGGTGGGATTGAATCAACGCTCTCCGTTGCTTGCGGCGACGATGACCTTCGCGATGGCTTCGCTGGCGGGCATTCCGCCGCTGGCCGGGTTTTTCGGGAAATTTTTATTGCTGAAGGCGGTCATTGAACAGGCGCAAGTCACGGGCAATCACGGCTACTATTGCCTTGTGTTTACGGCCTTGGCGGGCGTGGTGATTTCGATTTACTACTATTTCGGCGTTGTCCGCGCAATGTATTGGAGTAGGAACGCACCGGATTTATCACCGATCACACTTTCCAGTCCGGCAAAATTTTCCATAGCGGTCTGCATCGCGGGAATGTTCTGGCTCGGCTTGTTCCCGGCCACGATTTTGAATCTGGCGAACGAGGCCGCGAAAGCTTTGGGAATTTAATCACACCGTCCGCATCTGCACAGCGTCCACGATTTCCGTGCCGACGGAAATCGCGCCAATGATGACTGCAGTCGTGCCGGATTGCAAACGTCCTTGCTCAACCAGATTTTTCAGCGCGGTTTCAATCGTGTTCTGCGGATTGATGAAATCGAACGGCATGACGAACGGCGTGACGCCCCAGCTCAAGGTCATTTCGTTGGCGGTCTTTTCGCTTTCGCACATGGCATAGACGGGCGAATAGCGCGGGCGCATCCAACTGGCGTATTGCGCCATGCTGCCGTGGCGGGTGAAAACCAGAATCGCCGCCGCTTTCAATTCGTTGGCCATCACGACGGCGCTTTTGACCAGTTTCTGCCGCGCGCTGGTCAGTTCCGCTGATTCGTGGAATAGCGCGCTGCCGCTGCGTTCGGTGCGCGTCGAAATGCGGTCGAATACTTCGATGCACTTGAGCGGATATTTTCCGACCGTGGTTTCGCCACTTAACATGATCGCGTCGGCCTCTTCAAAAACCGCGTTGGCCACGTCGGTGACTTCGGCGCGCGTGGGCATGGGCGATTCGATCATGCTTTCGAGCATGTGCGTGGCGACGATGACCGGACGGCCGACGCGCAGGCATATCTTGACGATGCGCCGCTGAACGATGGGCAATTCTTCATAAGGAATTTCAATGCCCAAATCGCCGCGCGCGACCATGATGGCGTCGGCTTCCTGAACGATGGATTCGAGATTCGCAATCGCCTGTTGGTCTTCGATTTTGGCGATGACGAGCGGACGCGGCTTGCCGGCTTCAAACATTTCCTTGAGTTGCAGCAAATCGCGGGCTTCGCGCACGAACGAGAGCGCGATGAAATCCACATTGAGTTCGAGGCCGAGCTTGACGTCCTTGATGTCCTTGGCGGTGAGCGCGGGCAGGCTGACTTTCACGCCGGGCAGATTGATGTGACGGCGACTGCCGAGTTTGCCCTCGGTGAGGACTTCACATTCCACCTTGTTGCCGTTTTTGGCGAGGACTTTCATCTGGATTGAGCCATTGTCAATCAGCACGATGTCGCCGACGTTGATGTCGTTGACGAAATTTTCATAATTCACGTCCACGGAATGTTCCTCCAAATCGCGCTCGCCCCGGACGGTAAGGGTGAATTTCTGGCCGGGCTGCAAATCCAACGGTGAGCTGATGTCGCCGGTGCGGATGGCCGGGCCTTGTGTGTCCATCATGATGCCAGTGAAGCGCGAGCGTTTCACGGATTCAGCCCGGATATCTTTGACGACGCGGCGCACCCAGTCGTGCGGCGCGTGCGACATGTTGAGGCGAAAAATGTTCACGCCCGCGTCCATGAGTTTGCCGATCATTTCCGCCGAATCCGTGGCCGGGCCGAGCGTGGAAATAATTTTTGTCCGGCGAACGTTTCCTCGTTGCATGGGCAGGAAAATACAATGGCGATGCGCGATGAAAAGTTTTTAATCGGCGCGTAAAAGTTCCAACGGCAAATCGAACTTGCCTTTGCCCAAAACAAAGGTCATATTTCAGGCAATTTATGGCTGATGTCGCAAATAAATATTCCGAAAGCGTCCCGGGCAAATACTACGTGGACAACCAGTGCATTGACTGTGACCTGTGCCGCGAGACCGCGCCGGATAATTTCAAGCGTAATGACGACGGCGGATACTCGTTCGTCTACAAGCAACCGGCGACACCCGAAGAAGAAGCCCGTTGCAAAGAAGCCAAGGAGGGCTGTCCGGTTGAGGCGATTGGCGATAACGGAGTTTGAATTATCAAAAAATCCCGCCGAACCCGCGATTAAGAACGCGGGTGAAATTTCCGGTGAATCTCCCGCAAGCGATTGCCGGTGACGTGCGTGTAAATCTCCGTCGTGCTGATATTCGCGTGGCCGAGCAATTCCTGGATCACCCTCAAATCCGCGCCGTGTTCCAGTAGATGCGTCGCGAAACTGTGCCGCAACATGTGCGGTGTGATGTTGCGCAAAATGCCGGCGCGGCGGGCGCGATTTTTTATCCGCAACCAAAGCGTTACCGCCGCGAACGGTGTGCCGCGCTTCGTCAAAAAGACATTCGCCGGCGATTTGGGCGTGACAAGTTTTGGCCGCCCGACCTCGAGGTAATGGTTCAGCGCTTCCACCGCCTTTTTACCGACCGGCACGACGCGCTCCTTGTTGCCCTTGCCGATGACGTTGATGAATCCGGCGTCGAGATGAAGCTGTTCCAGCCGCAGATTTTTCAATTCGGACAGCCGCAAACCCGAAGCGTAGGCCAGTTCCAAAATCGCCTGACCGCACAAATTTTCCGGCGTTTCAGGATTTTCCGGCTCGAGCAGTTTTTTGATTTCGTCGCTGCTTAATGCCTTTGGCAATCGTTTCCACCGGCGCGGCAGCGAAAGATTTTCCGCGATATTCGCCGGGAGAAGTTTTTCGTTTTCGGCGAATTTATAAAACGCCCGCAGCGCAGCGATTTCCAGATAAATACTTTCCCCGCTCAAACGTTTGACGGATTCTTTTGGCTCGTCGGCTAGCGGACGCGCGCGTTCGTGTTGCAGGAACGCCATGAGATGCTTCAACTCAACCGATTTCCAGTCCACAAGGTTTTGTTTCGCTGCCCACACGGTGAATTTGCCGAGCAACGCGGCGTAGGTTTTCGCCGTGTTATCCGACTGCCCGCGTTCGTGGCGCAGGTATTGAAGAAAATCTTCGACGAGGGTTTGCACGAAAAATCAGTCCTGCTTTATTTTTTTACGCCCCCAGGCCATGAAGAGATCGTCGAATGAAAAGAACCGCCGACTCAACCAGCCTTTGCCACCTTGAAGGTATTCTTTGCTGATTGGTGGATTAAAAACCAATCGCGGTTCACCTAATAGCAAGAAACTAAGGTGTTTGTTTTCAGTCCAACTCCATTTACGGTGTAAATCCTTCATGAGTTCGTGGTGACTGTTCCACCACTGCTTGCCGCGATATTTGCAAACACCGTCCATGAATTCCCTCCACGTTGTAGCGACAAAGACGCGTTCCACTCGTGCCACATAACTTATTCCAGCAAATATGCCGGGCTGGTAGCGTGCGATTGAAGCGCCAAAGTGCGGGGCAAAATACTGTGCCCTTACCACTTTGTTGCCCTTCTCGTATTTGCAGCCGTAAAGACGGCCTTTGACAAAAAGCGCGAGCGTAATGGGTTCGTTAATTTCACGAGCGTAGATTTCAAGGGATTCGGTTTTGGTTATCATGTGATGTTCCTCCAAGTGTGTTATGAATTGTGTGGCCAGAAATTTGAAAGCTGGTGAAGTAGTTTTCGCGACGGTATTAAGGCGATCAACCAATTGTTGCCAATGGACGTAATGTATGCCTGATCGTTGGGTGTTTGAATGAGCTAACGTAAGCAACGCCCGCCAACGAGCCGGATAGCGTCTTGATTGCGCAAACGCATCGGTTGCATCCACTTTAGCTTCGATAACGCCAAGCCCATGGGACGTCTCAACGAGAATATCCGAGCGACCGTCTTCGTGACGGGTTTCCAAACGAACGGCTAACACATTGCCCTTGAAACCAAACAAGGAAGCGAACGGTTCTGGCTGCATTGACAACAAATATCCGAGCCAAGAAGTCAGACGAGTTTCTTTTAGAGATTGTCCAAATGCGCCAAGTAAGCTTACCACCATCGCCCCGCCGCGCATCAGTTGAACTTCCTCAACTTGAATTGTCTTGGAAGTACGGACGAATTTCATTGATAGTGGTTTATTTCAGTTGGGCTTCAGAGTTTCTTTCCTGTCAATCGCTCGTAAGCCTCAAGGTATTTGGCGCTCGTTTTGGCGACGACGTCGTCCGGCAGTTTCGGACCGGGCGGGGTTTTATTCCAGTCGAGCGTTTCGAGATAGTCGCGGACGAATTGTTTGTCAAAGCTCGGCTGGCCGCGTCCGGGCGCGTATTGGTCGGCAGGCCAGAAGCGCGAAGAATCGGGCGTCAGCACTTCATCAATCAAAATCAATTTGCCCTCAAACAGGCCGAACTCGAATTTCGTGTCAGCGATGATGATCCCGCGCTGGCGGGCGTAATCGCGTCCAGCCTTGTAAATCTTCAAGCTCAAGTCGCGCACCTGCGTGGCGGATTCGGTGCCGGCAATATTGCACGCTTCGTCGAACGAAATGTTTTCGTCATGGCCGGCCTCGGCCTTGGTGGACGGCGTGAAAATCGGTTCGGGCAGTTCGGCGGATTCAGTCAGGCCGGCGGACAGCTTGATGCCGCAGACGGTCTGCAATTTTTTGTATTCCTTCCAACCACTGCCGGAAAGGTAGCCGCGCACGATGCACTCAATGGCGAGCGGTTTGGCCTTTTTCACAATCATCGAGCGGCGCGCCAGTTGTACAGCAAACGGCTGCAAATTTTCCGGCAACGGATCGTTCGCGCCCGCGAGCAGATGGTTTGGCACGAGCGCGGAAAATTTTCCGAACCAGAAATGCGAAATTTGTGTGAGCACTTCGCCTTTGCGCGGGATGCCGTTGGGCATGATCACGTCGAAGGCGGAAATGCGGTCGCTGGCGACGAGCAGGAAGCAATCACCGAGATCGAAAACTTCGCGGACCTTGCCGGAACGGACTTTTTTGATACCGGGCAGATTGAGTTGCAGGACGGTTTCGCTGGTTGCGTTTGCCATGCGCCGAGTATGAAGTCCCAAGCTCTGAATTCAAGCGCAAGCAGCTTTGAGTAGTGGTAAAAGCCAATGTGAACAGGCGTTGCAGCACCGCTGCAGCGGTGCTGCCGGATGGTTGCAGCGGGTCAATAATTCACGTTGAAGGCAGATAAAAGTGAAGGGGAAGAGGTTTTTCCGCGGGACGCGAAAAACAGCGGGCGAGACGCCCGCGCCTCCTGAAGATGGGGTTCACGGTGATCTGAAAGCAATCAACGTGGATTCAAGGCGGTTTCCGAAGATCGGCCCGGTGCAAACTGCAAGTTTGATCGTGCCTCCAGGAATGCCTTCAATTCCTCCGCCGCCTTTCCGCCGAAACCCGGCACGGTGGCAATCTGCCCCAAGGTGGCCGTCCGCAGCCGCTGCACCGAGCCGAACTTTTTTAATAACGCTTGTTTGCGCCGCTCGCCGATGCCGGGAAATTCGTCGAGCACGCTTTCCGAAATCCGCTTGAGGCGGAGTTGCGCGTTGTAGGAATTTGCGACGCGATGAGATTCGTCGCGCACGCGCTGCAACAATTTCACCGCCGGATGATTCAGCCCCAGCCGCAGCGGTTCACTTTTGCCCGGCAAATAAATTTCTTCAAACTCCTTCGCCAGCCCGATGACGGGAATTTTTTCGAGACCCAGTTTTCTCAATTCGGCGCACGCGGCATTGAGTTGTCCCTTGCCACCGTCTATCAAAATCAAATCCGGCGGCAATTTTGATTCGCGCAGCAATCGTGAATATCGCCGCTGCACAACTTCCGCCACGCTAGCAAAATCGTCCTGTCCCCCGACGGTTTTAATTTTGAACCGGCGGTAATTCGCGCGGTCAGGCCGGCCATTTTTGAAACTGACCAGCGAGGCCACGGCAAATGTGCCGCTGATATTGGAAATATCGAAGGCTTCGATGCGTGCCGGCGGCGCGGACAAATGGAGCGCATCCGCCAATTCTACCAGATCATTTTGCGGATTGATGATTCCCGGCAACGAATAAGGCATCCGCTCAAATTTCTCCGTTCTTTTCCATGTCGCTTTCAAATCACGAACCAGATCGCGCAGGCTCGCGGCTTTTTCGTAATCCTGCGACGCGGCGGCCTTTTTCATTTCCGCCTCGAGCTGTCCCTGCATTTCGCGGCACTGGCCTTCGAGAAAACCGCACGCAACCTTGACCTGTTCCAAATACTGTTCGCGCGTGACGTTGCCGACACACGGCGCGGTGCAGTATTTCAGATGCGCATAGAGGCAATGTTTATAATCGCTCTCGCCCGGCGTGAACACGCGGCAACCGCGCAGGTTGAATTGTTTGCGCGCGAGCGCAACGGTGTTGCGCAGTGCGACGGAATCCACGAATGGCCCGAAGTAGCGCGCGCCGTCGTTCTTCTTCAGCCGCGTGAAAGTGAAATTCGGAATCGGATCGTTCAGATTCACTTTCAGCATCAGGAATCGTTTGTCGTCGCGAAAACTGATGTTGTAGCGCGGTTTGAATTCCTTGATGAGCTTGCTTTCAAGCAGGAGTGCTTCCGGTTCGCTGCGGACGACGTGAACATCGAAATTGTGAATCGCCTCGACGAGCGCGTTGAATTTCAAATCCCAGCCCATGCGTCGCGACGATTGAAAATACTGGCTCACGCGCTTCCGCAGGTCGCGGGCCTTGCCGGCGTAGATGACCGTGCCAAAGCGGTCACGCATCAAATAGACGCCCGGCTTGTGCGGCAAGGCACTGATTTTTTTGCGGATGGAATCGCTGATCGGCACAGGAGGAATTTACAACGCCCGTCAATTGTGGCAAGCAACGCAAATCGGAGTCGGACACGGATTGAATCCACGTCAAAGTTTTTTCTGCAAATGGCGATGCACGAAAAAATAATAAAGTCCGCCCAGCACGAGCATCGCACCGCCCAGCCAGATGATGACATGATGAATTTCGCCGTGCATGAGCTTTTCATCTTCTCCCGCCTTCACGCCGACGTAACAAAGTATCGCGCACCAAATCGCCGAGCCGAGCAGCGTGAAAATGGAAAATAATTTGTAATCCATCCGCGCGATGCCGGCGGGAATGCCGACAAGTTGCCGCGCGCCGGGCAACAGCCGCGCGATAAACACGCCCATCGCGCCGTAATGCGCCGACCAGCGTTCGCCCTTCTCGATTTTGTCCGGCGTGATCAAAACGTAACGGCCGTAACGCATGAGCAGCGGCCGGCCGGCGATTCGCGCCAGCCAATAAACAATCGTCGCGCCAAACCACGAACCGAGCGCGCCCGCGATGACGATGCCCCAAAGTTTTAATGGAATTTGTCCTGTATCTGCGAGGTGCGCCGCCGGCGGAATGATGACTTCGCTCGGCAACGGCAGCACGGAACTTTCCATTGTCATCAACAATAAGATGACCGGATAGCCGCCGGTCTTGAGCGCGCCGAGATACCACACGATGAGCGGCTGGAATAAGGATTTGAACATCGGGTGTTTGTTATAGCGGAAAATCCGGTGCGGGCAAGGCGGGTCTTGGCGCTTGAAATTTTAACCGCCCGGCGCATCATGGCCGGACATCCGATGTATGAACGTAGCAAACGCCCGTTGTTGCCGAGAGCCGTTTACTTAAAACGGCTGGCACTGCACTTTGCGCTGGCATCCGCCATTATTGGCTTCTCACTTTGCATCGGCATCCTGGGCTATCGTCATTTCGACAAACTGCCGTGGCTGGATGCGTTTGAAAATGCGGCGATGATTCTGTCGGGCATGGGGCCGATGACGCAATCGGAGCCTGACGCCGGGAAAATTTTTGCCGGCTGCTACGCCTTGTTCAGCGGGCTGGCATTCATCACGAGCATGGGCGTCGTGTTCGCGCCGGTGGTGCATCGTTTCCTGCACAAGTTCCATCTGGAAAACTGATGCAGCCAACGGCCTAATTCTTTTGGGAAGAAAGTTTTTTGAAGTAAGCCTGGATTTCTTCTTCCGTTGCGGGCTGCGGCCAGACCCAATCGAGCGCATGAGGGTTTTGCCAAGAATAATTTTAATTCTGTCTTCACGCCTTTAAAAAATAATTCCGCTGTTTTTCGCTGACGGGCATTGCGAGTTTTTCCATTACTTGCAACATATCCTCCCAAACTATGCGCTTCTGGCTCATCGCCTGGTTGCGCAGCAGATACGCTGGATGATACGTCGGCATGAGCGGCGTGTCGCGATACGTCTGCCATTGGCCGCGCAACTTGGTGATGCCGACGGTCTTGCCGAGCAAGCCCTCCACGGCGGTTGCGCCGAGCGCGACGAGAACGCGCGGGCGGATCAAATCAATCTGTTCGTGCAGATACGAAATGCACGTGGCCATTTCGTCAGATGTGGGCTTGCGGTTGCCGGCGGACTGGCCGGGTGTGTCGGGCCGGCATTTCAAAATGTTCGCGATGTAAACGTCCGAACGTTGCAAACCAGTTGCCTGAATGATTTTCGTGAGCAATTGTCCGGCGCGCCCGACGAACGGTTCGCCCTGTTCATCTTCGTCCGCGCCCGGTGCTTCGCCGACGAACATGAGCTGCGCGTCAATGCTGCCGACGCCGAACACAACATTTTTGCGCGACGCGGCGAGGTGCGCACATTTGACGCAAACCATCGCGCGTTCGCGCAACGCGGCGAAGGCGGCGGCTTTTTCTTTGGAGTCGAGTGGCGCGGATGCCGGCGCGTCCACCCCCGGCAAGGCGAGAGAAAGTTCAACGGGTTTTGCTGATGGAGTTGAAGCTGGCACGGGATTTTTTTGAGCCGTAATTTTTGATGCTGTCTTTAGCGGTTGCGCCAGTTCGCGTAGCGTCTGCGGCGAAACGGCGACGTGTCGTACGCCGTGCGATTTCAGATCCTCCAGATGCTGAATCGTCGCGTCGAGCAGTTGATTATAAATTGAAGACATTAAAAGTCAGTGCGACGAACTGGGTTTTGTTTTCGCGCCATCCGGCCATACCAAATTCCTGAAATGATAAAAACGACGCCGCAACCCGCCGTGAAAAATATCAGGAATGGCGAAGGCAGATAAAAATGAGCGCCCACTGCCGCCGCCAGCGACAATCCGCCACACAGATAACAATAAAACGCGCTGGCCTGCGCGTTTTGCACGCTTTTTTGGAGCAGCAACTGCATGGCCTTGTCGTTTTGCGAAAGCGCCATCGCGCAGGCGTCCGAGCAAACCATACGGGGCGTTTCAGAATGTCTGGCGCAGGCAGCGCACAACGCCCGTCCGCAATAAGCGCAAATGGCGATGGCTTCGGCTTTATGTTCGGCGCATATCACAAAATAAAATTGCGTCATTGGCAGCGGCAATGCAATCCGAAGCTTGCGACCGGCAGCGAAACGCAGCTAACGTTCGGCCATGAATCTTGAAGACCATCCCGGCGACATCATCCGTAAAGCGCGGGGGATGAACAATGTTTCAACCAGTGCCGCTGCCGGTGCCGCCGGAATTTCCGAAAGCGAATTGTCGTCGTTCGAAGAAACAGGAAAAATTGCCGGTCAAAAAATAAATTTTGCCGTGCTCGGAAAAGTTCTTGGACTCAATCCACAAAGACTCGAAGCCGTCGCCAACGGCTGGCTGCCGTCACCGAAAGATTTGAGCGTCTGGCACGGGATTCGCGTGTTCACAACGGCGGGCGATGGACTCACGGTGAATTGTTATTTGGTTTGGGACGAAGTCACGCGCGACGCCGCGCTCTTCGACACCGGACTCGACGCAAAACCGGTTCTGGATTGCATCGCCGCCGAACAACTTCAACTCCGGCATATTTTCATCACGCACTCGCATTGGGATCACGTCGAAGCGCTGCCTAAAATCCGCGAGGCGTGGCCGAAAGTGCGGCTGCATTCCGGCTCCAAAAACGCGCCGGTGGATCAGCGCAACAAGACAGCGGAAATCGTCCATCTCGGCGGACTACGCGTGACGCATCGCGAGACGCCCGGACACGCGGAGGACGGAGTAACTTACATCATCGGCAACTGGCAGGAAGACGCGCCGCACGTGGCCATCGTCGGCGACGCGATTTTCGCCGGCTCAATGGGCAACGGCAATGGCGCGTGGGATTTGGCGAAACAAAAAGTGCGTGAACAGATTTTATCGCTGCCGGCGGAAACCTTGATTTGCCCCGGCCACGGCCCGCTGACGACGGTAGCGGAAGAAAAAGAACACAATCCGTTTTTCTGATATGGCCGACGCGTGTTTATATTACGACCTCGAACGATACTTACTAGAAATTGTTAGACCTCGATTTAGAAACAATGGTTGGATAGGTGCTTTTGATTTCTTTTCCATTGTGATTTGGAAGGCAAATCGAGCGAAGTCTAAAGTTGCAAATAAAATGCAGCGCATTTCCGGGGAAAAAGACTTAGAAAAGATATGTCATAAAATTACCAAGTCACTTGGGAGAGCTAAAGATGACAAGGAACGAATGTATATTTTAATTTCTAAATGGGAATTTCGTCTTCCAATGGCATCAGCAATTTTGACCATCCTTTATCCAGACAAATTTACAGTTTACGATTATCGAGCGGCTGAACAAGTCGGTGACGATTCCAAACTTAATACAAAATCAAATTTTGAAGCAATTTGGACTGGCTATTTGAAATTTAAGAATCTTGTTGTGAAAACAGGCGAAGGCAAATTATTGAGAGATAAAGATAGATTTTTATTTGGGAAGTCGCGAATGGAAGATTTGGAGCGTGATATAAAATCTGGTTTCAAAAAGTAAAACCCCCTCCTTAAAATTGTAAATTGACCGTCTCCTTTCGCATTGCTAGGCTTTTCATCCGTTTCCAAACGGTTTTATGCGACACACAATTTCAGTTTTGGTCGAGAACAAGTTCGGCGTGCTCACGCGCGTGGCCGGGCTGTTCAGCGGGCGCGGCTACAACATTGACACGCTCAACGTCGGCCCGACGCATGACCCCAAACTCTCGCGCATGACCATCGTCACACACGGCGACGAGGCCACGCTGGAGCAGATCGTCAAGCAACTCAACAAACTGCCGGACGTGATCAAAGTGCAGAATTTCGGCGAAGGCGAATACGTGGATCGCGAACTGGTGCTGGTGAAGGTGGGCGTGGATTCCAAATCGCGCGCCGAGGTGATGCAGATCACGGACATTTTCCGCGCGAAAATCGTGGACGTGCAGCCGAAGTCGCTGACTATCGAAATCACCGGCAACGATAGCAAGGTGGAAAAATTTCTGGAACTGATGGATTCATTCGGTGTGCAGCAAATCACGCGCACGGGCAAGGCGGCGTTGCCAAGAAAATAATTTCAATCCTCAACCATCACCACCAAATGCCTGCAAAAGTTTATACGGACAAGGACGCGAATCTCGCGGTGCTGAAAAACAAGACGCTCGCGGTGCTCGGCTTCGGTTCACAAGGCCACGCCCACGCGCTCAACCTTAAGGACAGCGGCCTCACCGTCATCGTCGGACTTTACGAAGGCAGCAAATCCATCCCCGTCGCGAAGGAAAAGGGATTTGAAGTTGTCAGCACGGCGGCAGCGGTAAAGCGCGCCGATGTCATCATGGTCGCGCTGCCCGATACGAAGCAGCCCGCCGCTTACGAAAAAGACATCGAGCCGAATTTGAGCGCGGGAAAAACACTTTTGTTCTCGCACGGCTTTTCCATTCATTTCAAAACCATCGTCCCGCCCAAAAACGTGAACGTCATCATGGTCGCGCCGAAAGGTCCCGGCCATATCGTCCGCCGCCAATACACCGAAGGCAAAGGCGTTCCGGCGCTGATCGCCGTTTATCAAAACCCCGGCAGGGACGCGAAGCAGATTGCGCTCGCGTGGGCCAAAGGCATCGGCGCAACGCGCGCCGGTGTGCTGCAAACATCGTTCAAGGAAGAGACGGAAACCGATTTGTTCGGCGAGCAGACCGTTTTGTGCGGCGGCGCGAGCGCGCTGGTGCAGGCCGGTTACGAAACGCTCGTCGAGGCCGGGTATCAACCGGAGATGGCTTATTTCGAGTGCCTGCACGAGTTGAAACTCATCGCGGATCTGATGAACGAAGCCGGCATCAGCGGAATGCGTTTCTCGATTTCCGAAACCGCCAAGTGGGGCGACGTGAGCGTCGGTCCGAAGATCATTGACGCCGGCGTGAAGAAACGGATGAAGGCCGCGCTCAAGGATATTCAGTCCGGCAAATTTGCCAAAGGTTGGGTTGCCGAATACAAAGGCGGCTACAAGAAATACAAAGCGCTGCTCAAGCGGGGCGAACAACACGGCATCGAGAAAGTCGGCGCGCGTTTGCGCGGCCTGATGCCATGGATGAAAAAGCGCCGGATTAAAGGCGCGCAAGCTGCTTATTGAAGCTCGTCGGAGTGTAACCCATTAGTGAGACTCTAGCCGCCGAGCGAATTCGGATCGCCCACATCGCCCTTGTTGAAATCCACATAATCTTCCGTCAAATCGGCGGCATACATCACCGCGCCGGACTTGCCGAGATTCAGGTTGATGTGCAACTCAAATTCCCCCGGCACGACGACGGCGCAAAGATTTTTAAAACTTGTCTTCGTTGGCTGGCCGTGTTTGAGGCTCCATAAAATTTGCCGGCTGCCCGGCGCGCTGTAACCGATGTCCACTTTTCCCTCGACGACTTTCGCCGGTGAATAACCGAGCGCGTCAATGATGCGGCCCCAATTCGGGTCGCCACCATGCCAGCTTGTTTTTACCAGGGCACTGTTCGCCACCGTCCGCGTGGCGGCGTCTGCGTCAACCATGGTTCTGGCGCCGTTCACACGCACAGTTACAACACGATGAACTCCTTCGCCATCGCGCACGATCATCTTCGCGAGTTCGAGGCAGACATGATTCAACGCAGACTGAAAATTTCCGGCTTCCGGTTTCCGGTTTTCGATTTTTTTGTTTCCGGCCACGCCGTTTGCCAGGACGAGCACCGTGTCATTTGTGCTCATGTCGCCATCAACCGTGATGCGATTAAAGCTGTTTGCCACGGCTTCGTGCAGACATTGGCGAAGTGCAAGCGGTGAAATAAGCACATCCGTCGTGATGAAGCAAAGCATCGTCGCATGAAGTCCTTGTGGCAGGGCAGCGGGGCGTTTGCCTGTGACACTCATGCCGGGCTGAATCATACCCGCGCCTTTGCAGATGCCGCCAATGCGGACCATTTTTCCGCCGACTTTGAATTCCACCGCGATTTGTTTTGGCCGGGTGTCGCTCGTCATAATCGCCTCGGTGGCGTGATTCGCGTGCCCGATGGAATTTCCAAGAAGTTTTGCGGCTTCAGAAATTCCGCGCCTCACATTTTCCATCGGCATCGTGACACCAATGCGCCCGGTCGAGGCAACCAGAACGTGCCCGGCGGAAAGTCGTAATTTCTCCGCGGCGATTTCCGCCATCATCTGCGCGTCCCGCAAACCTTGCTTGCCCGTGCAGGCGTTCGCGTTTCCGGAGTTGACGACGATGGCCTGCGCCATTCCTTTTTTCACGCGTTCGACGCAGACTTTCACCGGCGCAGCGCAAATTTGATTCGTCGTGAACATTCCGGAGACCGTCGCCGGAATTTCCGAAACGATGAGCGCCAGGTCGCGCTTTTTGCCTTTCTGCGAACCCTTACCCGTGCCGAGGCGCTTGATATCGCAAAAAACCCCGCCCGCAAAAAAACCTTTTGGCGCGATGATTGCACCCGGAATTTTTTTTAACCATTTTTTCATTTTGATGCTGCGCGCGGAAATTTGCGGGCTGCGCCGGGGATTTTCAAACTTTTACCGCGTTAATTTCCAGTCGCACCATTTTAACATGGACCTCCCCGCCCATGTCCGGCGGATGTTTGGCAGCATAGCGTTCGGCGACGGCGGCGATGAATTCCTCGCGCAAATTTTCCGGCACGCGTTGCGTGTAGGGCAGCCACGTCGTGCGCAGCCACGCGGCAAAACCGTCACGGCCATTGTATGTTGCGTCCTTCGGCGAAAGCCTGACATTTTGAATTTTGAAGCCGGATTGCGGCAGCCATTTTTCGTAATCGCTTGGTGCGTAAAAAAAATACGGCGCGGGCATTTTCCGGAAAAAATTGCGCCAGCGTATGAGCCGTATTTCCGGGCGCAACGCGATGAACACATCCTGCGCGTTCCCCCTGCCGCCGCATGAAACAACCAACCGCCCGCCAGTCTTTAGAACCGCCGCCGCGCCGCGCAAAAATGCCTGATGGTCGTCGAGCCAATGCAAGGCGGCGTTGGAAAAGACGCAATCAAATCGTCGCGTGAATTTTATTTTTCGCGCGTCCATCACACAAAATCGCAAATTTGGAAACGCGCGGGGCGGAAAGGTTTTTTTTGCGAACGCAATCATTTGCGGCGAAACGTCGGTTCCCGTTGCCGAACCGCACGGCAGGGCGCGGGCGATTTCCGCCGTCACTTTGCCGTCGCCGCAACCGACATCAAGGATGCGCTCGCTGCCGCGGAGATTGAGCTGCGCGATGAGTTCGCGCGCCCAGGTTTGCTGCACGGCGGAATTTGCGGCGTAATCCGCCGCGTTCCATTTGGCGCTTTGCGGAACAGTTGTGGACATCGCGCAAAATCAAATCAATCCCGCCGTTTCAGGAAAACCGCAGAGGATGTTCAGGCTTTGCACGGCCTGGCCGCCCGCGCCTTTGACCAGATTGTCCTCGGCGCTCATCACAATGAGCCGTCCCGTGCGCGCGTCGAGCCGCCACGCAATTTCAATGACGTTGCTGCCGGCAACATTTTTTGTGTCGGGTAATGACTGGCTGTCGAGCAAACGGACGAACGGTTCATGGCCGTAAGCCTTCGCGTAGCACGCAGAAATTTTTTCGTTGAGCGAATCCATTTCCACCGCCGTTGGAAAATGTTTTTCCGGCGCGAGATAAAGCGTTGTCAAAATGCCGCGATTCACGGGAATCAAATGCGGCGTGAATTGAATCATGACTTGTGTTTTTGCCGCGAGCGAAAGCTGCTCCTCGATTTCCGACAAATGCCGGTGCTTCGGCACGCCGTAAGGTCGGACGCTTTCGTTGCATTCGCAAAAAAGGTAATCGGTTTCGGCTTTTCGTCCCGCGCCACTGACGCCACTCAACGAATTGGCAACGATGCCATTCGGTTTGATTAAACCCGCCCTAAGCAATGGAATTACCGGCAGCAGAATGCCCGTCGGATAACAGCCCGGCGATGCGATGAGCGGGGATTTTTTGATCTGTTCGCGATAAATTTCCGGTAAACCATAAACGGATTTCTTGAGCAAATCCGGCGCGGGATGGTCATGCGCGTAAAATTCCTTGTAAATCCGCGCGCTTTTGAGCCGGAAGTCCGCGCTCAAATCAATGACGGTGCAGCCGGCGTTGAGCAATGGCACGGCGTATTCGGCGGCCACGCCATGTGGCAGCGCCAGAAAAACCACATCCGCCCGCTTCGCCAGCCCTTCGGCGTTCGGCTCGGTGAAGCGCAAGGCTTTTGATTTCGGATGGCTGGCGAATTTCGGGAAAACCTGCGCGAGCGTTTGCCCGGCATTTTGGCGCGAGGTCACGGCCACCAATTCCAGATGCGGATGGTGCAGCAGCAATTTGACCAGTTCTTCGCCGGAGTAACCGGACGCGCCAATGACGGCCACTTTTTTAGTTTTCATCGTCAGAAATCTTACTGGGATGGTTGCCGTGTCGGCGACCCAAATTTTCTTTCAGGGACGGCGGCACGTCGTCCATCTCAAAATAAAAAACCCCGCCGGATTGAACCAGCGGGGCTTGGAAATTTCCAGTGCGATTAACGCTTCGAGAACTGGAAGCGTTTGCGCGCGCCCGGCTGGCCGTATTTTTTGCGCTCGCGCATGCGCGGATCGCGCGTGAGTAAGCCTTCAGCCTTCAGCGACGGCCGCAGGTTTGCGTCAAACTGAATCAACGCGCGGGCAAGCCCGTGACGCACCGCGTCGGCCTGGCCGTTCGGTCCGCCGCCGGCAACGCTGACGCGCACGTCAAATTTTTCCGCCGTGCCGGTAAGGGTCAACGGCTGTGCCGCCTGCGAACGTTGCGTTTCAAGCGGAAAATAATTTTCAAACGGGCGTCCGTTGACGACAATTTTGCCGTTGCCGGTGGCAAGGCGAACTCGCGCCACGGCGGTTTTGCGCCGTCCCGTTCCGAGATATTCATTGGTGGTTTTGGCCATGCGAAAAATTATTTGGCGACCGCGAGCACAGCGGGCATTTGCGCCGCGTGCGGATGTTTGCCGCCCTTGAACACTTTTAGTTTGGTCAGCAACTGGTCGCCGAGCCGGTTTTTGGGAATCATGCCCTTGACGGCGTGCGTGATGAGTTTTTCGGGATGTTTCGCCCGAACCTGCCCGACAGTGGTGTATTTTTCGCCGCCTTTCCAGCCGGAATAGGTCATGAACTTTTTGTCCGTCTCCTTTTTGCCGGTGACGCGCACTTTTTCGGCATTGATGACGACGACAAAGTCGCCGGTGTCAAGGTGCGGCGTATAAACGGGCTTGTTTTTGCCGCGCAAAACGTCGGCAACCTGCGCGGCCAGACGGCCAAGCACCGCGCCATCGGCATCAATCACATGCCACTTGCGCTCATCCAAATTCACTTTAGGCAAATGCGTTTTCATCTTAAAACTGAACAAAGGGACGCGGAATTTATCAAACGCGCGAACGAAGTCAACAGGACATTTCAGCCGCATGATTCCGATTTATTTCAGGCACTGCAACTTTTACAGGGTTCACCAAAACTTGCGCGTGACGCCAGCGATGGAAGTGGGGATTTCAGGCCACGTTTGGGGTACTGAGGAAATTGTTGGATTGTTGTCTTGGTTTTAAGGCGATTGCGGCTTTGGATTGCCAGGTCATTGTATGTCAAAACCAAAAGACGACCAAGACTACCTGGTTCCATCAGGGGACACGAAATGTCAGCCGGCTTTCGCGGAGACGTGCCGCGCCAAAGCGATTGGGGCATAATTGAGTTTGCAGCGTGCCTGGTATCGCCGCCCCAAAACTGTGGGCGCGTTTTCATTTATGGCTGCGTTTGTTATTGTCATCACCCCCGACGTCAGGAGATTGTCACGCACACGCTCCAAACGTGCAAAAGCAGCACAGCTTAAAACCGCGCTGGATTCAAAATGAGTCACTACCGAACCTTGAAAACAACCTAATTCAAATTTTATCCAGACAATTCCGGACGGTTTGCGCGAGCTTGTCCGCCTCAAACGGCTTGATGAGAAAATTGATAC
>JBEKBA010000018.1:0-35177 GCA_050015635.1 Verrucomicrobiota bacterium | reverse complement strand
CGCTGACTTATCAATGGTATCAGGGCAATACAAAACCGGTAACTTCTTTGTCAAACACGGGCGAATTCAGCGGGACGACGAGCAATACTTTGACTATCACTGGAGCCACACCTACGGTTGCCACAAATTACTTTTGTGTTATCAGCGATCCTGGTGGCAGCTATACCAGTGCGGTAGCATCCGTTTCAGTGATTATCCCGCCAACAGCCTCATTCGTAGGATATTCCAATCAGGTTTATAGTCAGGACTTTGACTCGCTTCCGAATCCCGGCCTGACTAGTGTTAACACATCCGGTGGCGGCGGCCCGGTCACAATTGGTACCGTCACCTACGATGTAGCAAATCCGTTTGACTTTGCTTTTCCTGTTTATTTCACAAATCAACCGGTGGATGGCCTGGGATTGAGCAACACCATGCCCGGCTGGTATGGCGAATGTGATGGCGACACGGGCGGAGCGCAATTAGGGGCCAGTTGGGGAGATCAGACCACGGGCGGCATCATCAGCTTTGGGCTGACCAATAGTCTTACCGTCAGCAGCAATCGTGCATTCGGTTTGATAGCAACCAGCACCTCTGGTGCGACCCACTTTGGCCTAAAATTGATTAACGAAACCACAAACAATTTAAATTACATTAATTTACAGTTTGTTGGAGAATATTGGAAATTGGGCACCCGCTCTAAAACAATGACCTTTACCTATCTCATTGATCCTGCAGGCAACAATTCCACGTTCTCGTCCAATGAGATTGCTTCAGCTTTGGGGAACACGGTTGACAGCCTGGCCTTTAGTTTCCCGACTGCCCCGGTAGGACCGACAAATGGAACGCTGCCGGTCAATCAAACCAATCTAATGGTCATGAACCAGTCTCTTTCCACGGCTTGGACACCGGGCTCGGCCTTATGGGTGATATGGTCAATCAACGACAATGGCGGCAGCGGCCAGGGTTATGCGATTGACAACTTAAGTTTCTTTGCCAGCACTGTTCCAGTGGTGCAAACTGTGTCCACTTTGAACCAGGTCGCATATACGAGCGGCAATGGATTGGGCTTTAGTTTCACCAATGTTCCGGCTGCAAGTCAAAGCTTCACGATTTGGGCCACAACAAATCTCGCATTGCCATTTAATCAATGGCAAAATCTGGGGAATCCTACGGAAGTGCCCGCTGGCACCTACAGCACCTACAAGTTTGTTGATGCTCAAGCCACCAACAAGCCTCAACGGTTTTACAGAGTCACCAGCCCTTGACGCTGGATAAGCCTCAGTTATTTGAATTGAAACAGGGCAGGCGAAAGTCTGCCCTGTTTTTTTATCAATGAATCATTATAAAGTTAAGGTTTCGTTGTGCAAACACTACGATAACACGAAATCTTCCAAAATGGAGTTGTGAATAACTTTTGAATTATGAGCGACTTAGCACGATAAACAACTCATTACCGATGCGTTCGACAGACTTGAATTCAAGCTGCGTTGCAGTTGCCAAATATCCCAAGCTCATTTGCCCATGTACACAATTTTGCAAACAGGCCCATTGAATGATTGGCCGCTTCCCTGTTTGTCACTAAAACGTGACAGATTCCTCAAGTGAGTTTTTGAACATCCGGCGTTGCCCCGATTTGATGGACGTGTTTTTTCAATGGCAACGATTTCTCAAGGAGTACCCGCAGCGCCTCTGCACCGACGTTGCAGCGTTGCGGCGTCGGGTTGCATTTCCCATCCGAGCGCGCTAATTTTCGCGCGCATGGATTTTCTCATCCCTGCGAAATGAATTTATTCGCACCGCCCCGGCGTTTCAACCTGGATTGCCCGGAACTGATGGATCGTCCGGGCATCAGCCATGCGCTGCTGCGGGAGGAATTACAAATCCTGGAAACCGCAAACCGCCATTGGGGTGGACATGAGTTGGTGTTGGGATACGTGCAACGGTTCCTCGATCCGTCCCGGGTGAAATCCCTGACCATCCTCGACTTGGGAACCGGCGCCGCCGACATTCCCCGCGCCATCGTGGCCTGGGCGCGGCAACGGAAATTGTCCGTCACGATCACGGCGGTGGATGGCAATTCCGGCGTTCTCGAAATCGCGCGCGAAGCCTGTCGCGACCGGCCGGAAATCCGGTTGGAACAACACGATCTGCGCGCTTTGCCTTATGCAGCGGGCAGTTTTGATCTCGTGTTGTGCTCACTTGCGCTGCATCATTTTGATCCGGCGGACGCGGTCGCGATTTTGCGCCGCCTCAATGAATTGTCACGCCGGGGTTGTATCGTGAATGATCTGCGCCGCAACTGGCCGGCCATCTGGATGACAGAACTGCTGGCGCGCACCGTGATTAAGAGCCGCATCGCCAGCAATGACGCGGTGCAGTCCGCCCGCGCTGCCTTTACCGTTCGGGAATTGCGGGCGATGGCTGAACAGGCCGGGTTGCGCAATTTTCGCATCCACCGGCGGCAAATGTTTTTCCGCATGGTTCTCGAAGGAAGAAAATGAAAAATTGTTCCAACGGAAAAATTCAAACGGTTGCCATTCTCGGCGCCGGCCCAGCGGCCAGCACGCTGGCCACGCTGCTCGCGCGCGCGGGCGTGAAGGCGGCCATGCTGCATCGTCCGCGCACCGCGCCGTTGCTGGTAGGCGAATCACTTGTGCCGGCCATCGTCCTGATGCTGCGAAAACTCGGCGTGGAAGAGGAAGTCGCCGCTTACAGCAAATATAAACCGGGCGCGTGTTTCAACATCGGCGAGCAGATGGATTTTCCGTTTGCGTTCAAGGATTTTTGCGGATCGTTTCCACCTTACGCTTACAATGTTCCCCGCATCCAGTTTGAGGACACGTTGCTGGCCACCGCGCGCAAGACGGGCGCAAAGGTGTTTGATGTAAGCGCCGGCGTGGAATGGGTTGCCGGCACGGACCAAGTTCGTTTGAACCGTGAAACGCTCGCCGCGATGGGCGATTTTTTTTTCGAACCGCCGGACTTGATTGTGGACGCGACTGGTCGCGCAAGGTTGTTGCCAAAATTGCTGGATATTCCCAGCCGTGAAGGCGGGCGCAAGGACACGGCGCTGTTTGCCCACGTGGACAAAGCGAAGTTGTATGAGGACGGCTACGTCCATTCGACGCGGCTCGACCACGGCTGGAGTTGGCGGATTCCGTTGCCGGGGCGTGTTTCCGTCGGCATGGTCATCGGCTCGGAATTTTTGCCGCAGTTCGGCGCGACGAAGGAGGAGCGCTACGATAATCTGTTAAAACAGGATTCCGTTCTGCGCAAGGTCGCGGGCGACGCAAAACGGCTGACGCCGGTGATGGAATACACCAATTACCAGCTGGTCTCCGGCCGGATGGCCGGGGACGGCTGGGCGCTCGTCGGCGACACGGCGGGATTCATTGACCCGGTTTTTTCCAGCGGCCTGTTCATCGGAATGCACAGCGCGTTTGCGCTGGCTAACGCCATTCAAAAAGGTTCGGTTGAAGCCTTCAAAAACTACGAATGCGAAGTGACGCATCATCTCAAAATCTGGCACGAGATTGTCGGATACTTTTACGATGGCCGCCTGTTCACCTCGTTCAGCGTCGGGGAAAAGCTGCGCGGAAATTTTCTGATGAAGCTCGCCTTTCCGCATATCAACAAACACATGGGAAAAATTTTTCTCGGCGCGGCCTCGACCTCGCCTTACAGCATCCGGCTGTTGCGAATGTTGGTGAACCACGGACTGCGCGGCGAAGACTCGAAGACGATGGCGGTGCGGTAATTGAAAATCTATGTGTTGCTGAGTTGCAAAAAGCTACCTGTATTTAGCTAAACCTGAATCTGTGTCTTTGATCGGGCCAAACCAAAAAAAACGAAAGCTCCCGCCGGTGCCGACCGTTTTAATTTCGCGTTTAGCTGAAATTATTTCACGCGTGGCGATGTCAAAGAAGACAACATTGACGCCTTCAGCATATCTGGGCAAAAGTGGACTATCGGCGTCTGAATGGACGGTGGTTCGTACTATCCCATGATGATAAAATATGCCGTCCACAATGAACACCAAGCCGAGGCCGTTTGTGTGCTCCATTTTGTATGAAGAAATCTCGGCAGCAATGTCTTGCTGCGTGAGATACGTTTTCTCAAGGGCGTCCGCTGTGTCGGGTTCAAAAATGTTCCTGTTCGTTAAGATTATAGCGTTGCGTTCCGTAACACCACTGATGTCAATGAATACGCGCTTGTTCAGAGAGTTGGCGACACCTTCGAGGCGCTCATCCAAAAACAAATCATTCCACTTGTTCGGCATATCTTGGAAAAGCATATCAGGAACTTTTATGTCCTTCGCATTCCCGATTACGCGCAACATCGAATAATCCAAGCCAGCCCACACGACCGTGTCGGACGCCATCAACGTCTTTTTGATATTATCGGCTTGAACAAAATTGCAGAAGCCAGCGATGAGAAGCAATGTTATGAGCTTTTTCATATGTTTGCTGTATTAGACAGTACATTAGTGTTCTGGTTTTGACTTTTCAAAATTTTCGCCAGCAAGCCCAGCGCGCGGTCGGCTTGAGAAACATAAGGATTTGATTGGTCCCAGACGTAACCGGCCAGCACGGAACAAATCTGCCGCATGATGTCGGGATTGCGGTTTGCCGCGAAGAAAATCTGAGGCAGCTTGTCGTCATACCACGCGCTGACGTAGGCGCGGAAGGTGTTGATGCCCTGCATCACATGGTCGGCGTATTCAGTCTGCCAGTCCACCGGCTCACCGCGTAACTGCCGCGTCAGCACTTTTGCCGCGCGGTTGGCGGAAGCCAGCGCCAGTGTCACACCGGAACTGAAGATCGGGTCGAGGAATTCCGTGGCATTGCCCACGAGCGCGAACCGTTCGCCGAAAAGTTTTTTGACCGAGCAGGCGTAACCGCTGATACGTTGCGGCGGAAAAACAAATTGCATTTTGGCTAGACGTTTCGCCGCGTTCGGGTCGCTCATCAAAATCACGCGCAATTGGGCTTCGGGTTCGCCGGGAAATCCTTGAAAAAATTGAGGTGACGCCACCGCGCCGACGCTGGTCTTGCCGTTGGAAAACGGGATGATCCAAATCCACGCGCCGCCGGGATGAATGCAGACCCAGATTTTACCTTCTTCGCGGCCGGTTGGACGCAAATCGCCGGTAACGTGCGTGAACAGCGCCTCGCGATTCGGAAAATTGGACGGCTCCTCCAGTTTCAACAACCTCGGCAGCACGCGCCCGTAGCCGCTGCAATCCAAAATGAATTTTGATTTCACCTCGAACTTGCCGCCGTCAGATTTTTCAACAGTGGCCGAAGCGTGCGTCGGTTCAAAGTTCACCGCCGTGACACCGTGCCGGTATAAAATTTCCACGCCGCGCGCGGCGACCGCGTCAGCCAGCGTTTTGTCAAAATCGGCGCGCGGAACCTGGAAAGTATATTTCCATCCGGCGGTGAACTGGCTAGAAAAATCGAAGTTGCAGGTTTCCCCGCCACGCAGAAAAACCGCGCCGCATTTTTGAATAAATCGTTGCGCCTCGACCGCCTCAAGCAAACCCGCCTCGCGCAATAAATCCATGCAATGCGGCAACAAACTTTCGCCGATGACAAATCGGGGAAAAATTTGTTTCTCCACGACCAGCAGCCGGAACCCTTGCTGCTGCAACAGCGCGGCGGCGGATGAGCCCGCCGGGCCGGCGCCAATGATCAGCGCGTCAACTTCAGTTTGCATCGGATTCAGTTTGCGGACGGAGGCAATGTTGTTGGGCGTCCTCCGACTGCAGCAAGGCGGTTACGCGCTGGATGTCCTCATTGAGGGGCCGGTCGTTTTCCAATTTCGGGGAAACACCGCGCACGAGTTCATACAGTTTGCGGTAATCGCCGCCCAGAGCTTTCCCGCACCCGCGCGCGTCCGCCGCCTGCGCCAGCGTGATGGCTTCGAGGGCCAGAATTTTCCAGAGCAGCGGCAGCGCCGTGCGCGTCATTTTTGCCGCCGTGCAGCCCATACTCACGACATCCTGATTGTTCGCGTTTGTCGAAATTGTTTGAATCGAGGCGGCCGTCCCGAGTAGGCGCGCTTCGGCGGCGAGCGACGTGGCGAGCAATTGCGCGCCGGACAAACCGGAATTCAAACCGGGTGAGCCGCCGGACAACATCGGCGGCAAACCGCGGCTGTAACGCCAGTTCACAAGCCGTTCAATCTGGCGTTCGGCCAGCAACGCCATTTTGATGAGGCCGATGCGATGGTAATCACTGACCATAGCGATTTGCTGGCCGTAAAAGTTGCCGCCGTGAATCACCATTCCCGCGTCGGGAAAAACCAGCGGGTTATCCGTGCTGGCGTTAAGTTCGCGCGTGATGACTTCCCCGACGTGCCAGTGCGCCTCCTGAAACGCGCCGAGGATTTGCGGCGCGCAGCGCAGTGAATACGGATCCTGGATTTCCGCGCCGCCATCCACCGGTTTGGGCTGTGAACCCCATTGATGTTCATCAATGCGTTTCGCAAAATCGGGATGCGTGCGAAGCGAATCACTGATGCGCTGCGCGACGAGCGACTGGCCGCGAAAACCGCGCGCCTTGTGGATTTGCTGGCACAGCACTTCCGGTTCACCGCCTAGAACTTGAAACAGGCAGGCCGTGAGCAGTTCCAGCCAGCGCAATTGTTTTTCCGCTTCGTGCGCCGACAACGCGGCCAGACCCGTCATCACCGAGGTGCCGTTGACGAGGGCGAGACCTTCCTTGCATTGCAACACGACGGGAACGAGGCCGGTTTTCTTCAACGCCCCGGCGGCTGAAAACCGTTCGCCGTTCACCCATGCGTAACCGATGCCGACAAGCAATCCGGCCATGTGCGCCAACGGCACGAGATCGCCGCTCGCCCCGACCGAACCTTCACTGGGAATTTCCGGCAGAACGCCGCGATTCAATGCGGCGATGAGCAGTTCAAGGAGTTGTTCGCGGATGCCGGAGTAGCCGCGCGCGAGCGTGTTCGCCCGCGCGAGCATGATGGCGCGGGTTTCCGTTTCCGAAAACAGCGCGCCTTGTCCGACAAACAAATGGTGCAGAAGGTTTAGTTGATGCTGTTTCTGATCTTCGCCGGAAACGCGAAAGCCGCTCAACGGGCCGAAGCCGGTGTTGATGCCGTAAATCGCGCGTGGCTGCGCGGCGAGGGATTCGATGAGTTCGCGGCTGCGGCGGATGAGCGGTCGGGCTTCGTCCGAGAGAGCGCAGGGAAAGTTCAGACTGGCAACTTGCCAGAGTTCTTCGACGGAGAGTTTATGACCGTTGAGCGCAATCATTCAGCAAAAATGGAGCGTCGTTCTACAACAAACTGCTTGAACAAGCAAGCGCGTCATGCTTCCTTTCGCGCGTCGTCGAAAGCGCGCTGCCATCACAAGCGCAAACTCGCCGCAGCATGGCTGAAAAATCCATTATCATCATCGGAGCCGGACTGGCCGGACTGGCCACCGGTTGCTATGGAAGGATGAACGGCTATAAAACCCGGATTTTTGAACATCACCATGAACCGGGCGGCGTGGCGAAGGCATGGAAACACGGGGACTATCTCATTGACGGCGGAATCCATTATCTGATGGGACATCGCCCCGGCCAATCGTGCCACCAACTTTATCGCGAACTCGGAATTTTTCTGAACCGCCATTTTCCCGACCTGACGGAATACGTTCATTTCATTGACGAAGTGACCGGCAATCGCGTCAGCTTCACGAATGATTTGGAAAAACTGGCGCGCGACTTGAAAAGAATCGCGCCGGAAGATTCCAAGTTGATTGACGAATTCATCGCCGGCATTCGCGCGTTGCAAAAGACGGACATACTCGCGCTCATGAAAACGCCGATGGAGTTGATGGGGATTTTCGGAACATTCAAACAGGCTTGGCAATTGCGCCGCTCGCTGCGCTATTTCAGCGGAATTTACAACAAGCCCATCATGGAATTCGCCGGGATCGCGCACAACGAAAGTTTGCGACGGATGCTTGCGCATCTTTTTTTGCCGGAGATGCCGGCCTGGTTCATGCTGTTCCTGCTGGGACTGTTAGCAAACCGGCAGATGGGCTTGCTCGAAGGCGGCTGCTCGAATTTCACCGCGAGTGTGCTGGAGCGCTATAAAAGTCTCGGCGGCGAAATCTTTTTCGATTCGACGATCAAGGAAATTCCCGTCGAGAACAACCGCGCCGTCGGTGTGCGACTGGAAAACGGCACTGAACATCGCGCCGATGCCGTCGTTTCGGCATGCGACGGTTACAGCACGATTTTCAAAATGCTCGGCGGCCGTTATCTCGGCGCAAAAATAAAAAATTGTTATGACAACTGGAAAACACTGCGTCCGTTGATGACGATCAGCTTTGGCGTGAACCGCGAATTTCCCGGTGAAGCAGCGCACAATTTTCTTTTGTTGAAGGAGAACCTGACGATTGGGAACGTAACGATTGACGGTTTTCCACTGCGTTTTTTCAATTACAGCAACAAATTTTCACCGCCGGGGAAAACCGTTGTGCAGGTATTGTTGATCACCGACTGGAAATTCTGGAACGATCTGCGGCAGGAACCCGCGCGTTACGACGCGGAAAAAAAACGCGTGACCGCCGAAACGCTTGCGCGGCTTGAACCGCATTATCCGGGCATCACGTCGCAGGTGGAAGTGACGGACATCGCGACGCCTTACACGACGTGGCGTTACACGCTCAATCACGAGGGCGCTTTCATGGGCTGGTCGCCGACATCGAAAGCGTTGCGGACGCCGCTGCCGAAAACGCTGCCGGGTCTGGAAAATTTTTACATGGCCGGCCAGTGGGTGATGCCGGGCGGGGGCGTGCCGCCCTGTTTGTATTCAGGCCGTCACGTCATACAGATTTTGTGCAAGCGCGATGGGAAAAAATTTTCAACCAGTTTAACCTAGCCATTAGAAGAGGTCGTGCTGCCTCAATGAGATCATCGTAAAGATATCGACGTTGTCTGTCCGTATTCCGGAAGAATCTTTGCCTGAACATCGTCGCGGGTTGAAGGGTCGGACAACTGTTTATTCACTCGCTCCGTGTAATTTTCAATCCCGGTTTTATCATGTGTCACCGCGTCAGGAGTGATGACGGTTTCTTCCGCATCCCGAAGCATGGCAGGTAATTTTACCCACCGATTTTTTGGACAACCGGGATAAACCGCATACATGTCCAGATACGTGAAGAATTGCTCGCTTGGACAAATCTGAGCGTAATAAATCCGGTTTGGCAACAAATTACCTTCCAATGTGCTGACGTTTCTCATCGTGCAAGAAAAAACATGATGTCCCGCTTCGCATTCATAAACGAAATAGGTTGAGTCTCCCAAAATCCCAATCGGTTTGTCTCCGTCGTGAATGGTGTAGTGCATACTTTTCGAAGCAAGCGGTATGAATTGTTCGGGCCTTACGAATACAATCTTCGATTTCCCAGTCCCCGGCATCTCCAGATCTGGAGCGGATTTGCCGCCTTCTTGATAATAAGTTGACGACGCACAACCTGAAACGAATAGCGATAAATTAAGAATCGCAAGAAGCAACATTCGGTTGAAATGCCGTTTGGTCATTCTGAACGGCGTGCTAATTAAACGCGACACCGTCGCTTGCGGAATTATTTTTCCTTCAAAATGCTGATTGCATCCGCCGCGTCCTTTTGCACATCCAAATCCGGATAGGTCAACAAAGGTTTGATCGAAGGAATCAGACTGCTGTCGCCCAAAACCGCCAGCGTGCGGCAGGAATCGCGTTTGACATTGCTGTCGGGGTTGTCAAGCAACGGAAGAATCTGCGGGATGGCACTTTGCGCCTTGAGGCCGCGCAATGCAATCAAGCCATCCATGATTTCGTGCTTGTCGGTGGAATTGAACAACGCACAAATGTTTTTGATGTCGTCGCTGTTCACGTCGGCGTGAATCGCTCCGAGCACACGCGCCGCTTTTCGCACGACGGCCGGCCGCGAATCAGTCAAAAGTTTTTTGATCGCGGGAAAGGCTTTGGTGCCGGTCGGATAATTCTTCTCTATTTGTAGCAGCGCGGCTGTCACCACTCTTACCTTGGGTGACGCCAAATCCACGATAAGTTCGTCTTCCGTTTTCGGGGATCCCGCCTGAATTGATAATGGAGCCAATGTCGTGACGAGAACCGCCAGAACCAACATGCCGATAAAGCTACGTTTGTATAATTTGCTCATATTTTTTTGAGGTTAATTTTTACAACTCGTGTCAATAAAACTGAATCATCTTGCTCCGCGCGTCAAACTCTAATAACAGTTGGCGTCAGAATCCGCCGTTTTTGATTCGCTGAACTAAAAGACCGCCGCCATTCAAAATTATGGACTCAACCTTAATAAACATTTTTGTCCGGAAAAACATAAAAATTGTGGAAATGACGGGCGTCCTGATGCGAATAGGCAGTTTCAGCCTAGTGAGCTGGCTCGGGCCGCAAAGTCCATTTATGTTTGTCTGGATTGTTAATACCAGTGACGCCGTCATCCTGACCTGGTGCGCCTTGTTAAAACGAGATTGCGCCTACACCTTGTTGAATGCGTTTTGGATACTCATCGGCATCATAGGCATTGCACGCGCTGCGGGCCTGCTTCATTAAAAACAATTCATGGCTCAATCCGGTCATTGGTCGGGCACAGGTCAACTGCGCGGCGGGCGCTGGGGCATCTGGTTTTTCATCACTGCCCTGCGCGTATTGGGACTTCGTCCCACTTATGTTCTGACGGTGCCGTGCGCGATTTATTTTTCATTTGCATCGCCCGATGTCGCAGCCACGATGGATTTTCACTGCCGTGTTTTCGGCGCGGTGCCGTGGTGGAAACGACGCTGGCTGGTGTTCCGGCATTTCTTTTCGTTTGGCCGCGCCATTATTGATCGCACGGCGATTTTGATGGGTAAGACGCGGCATTTTTCATTTTCGTTTGATGGTGAACATTACGTTCACAAAGCGCTGGCCGAAGGGCACGGTGTGCTGTTGCTGGCGGCGCATCTCGGCAACTGGGAAGCCGCCGGCCAATTGCTGACCCGCCTCGACGTGCCGATCAACCTGGCCGGCTTCGACAATGAGTCCGCCGAGATTCGCTCGCTGCTGAGTCAAGCTTCCAAAGCGAAATTCCGTCTCCTGCCGTTGACCGGCTCGCCGACCGACGCGATTCCGCTGGTGGCGGCGTTGCGGCGCGGCGAAATAGTGGCGATGCTCGGCGACCGTGCCTACGGCAGTCCGTCGGCGCGCGTTCCTTTTCTTGGCGGCGTAGCATCATTTCCCATCGGTGCGTATGTGCTGGCGGCCATTGCGAATGCGCCGCTGGTCTCTGTTTTTAATTTGCGTGAACGGGGCGGTCATTATCGCTTCTTCGGATTTCCCGCCCTGCATCCCAAAATGCCACCGCACAACCAGCGCGATGCCTACCTGAAAGATTGCGCGGCCCAATTTGCACAAAATTTGGAAGCCTATCTCAAACGCGATCCGTTGCAGTGGTATAATTTTTATCCATTTTGGGAACAACCCGAATTGCCAACGCAACCACCGCCACAATCCAGCGCTCAACCATGTCCGTCGCCATAGAAAATCTTATTCCTCATCGTGCGCCGATGCGCTGGATTGACGCGCTGACCGAATGCACGGAAACCACCGCCGTCGCGACGGCTTGTTTCAGCACCGATTCGTTTGCCGTGGCGAACGGCTTCGTGCTGGAAACGGCGCTCGTCGAATGTGTCGCGCAGACGGTTGCTGCGGCTCTAGGGCAACGCGCACAAAGGCACAAACAATCTGACGCCCGTATTGCCGTTCAGGGAATGCTTGTGGCGGTTTCCAGTTTTAAAATTCAAACGCGACCGCCGAGCGGACAGCAATTGCGCATCGAAATCCGCGAACTCAAACGTCTCGGCCTGATGCTCCGCGTTTCCGGCGACATCTCGTACGAAGGACAGTTGATTGCTTCAGGGGAACTAACGCTTTATGCGTGAACCGTCTGCAAACTCTGCGGCACCAGTGGCCATCGCCGGTTGCGGCGCAATCACCGCCGTGGGTTGCGGCGTAGACGCTCTGCTCGTGGCATTGCGCGCCAATGCCAGCGGCTTGCGCGCGTACGAACGCTTCAATCATCCGCGTTTCCAATCCAACATCGTTGGCGCGGCGTTGCCAAATGGCGACATTGAAAATCCCGCGTATCATCTGGCCACGGAAGCTTTGCGGCAGGCATGTGAACAAACACAATCGGTTTTAAGTTTAATTCCCGTCGAACGCATCGGCCTCGTACTCTCAACCACGAAGTCCAACGTCGAAGCACTAGAACGTCTTGCCGAAAATCGTCCGTGTTCGAATACAGCGCGCCGACATTTGCAGGGAAATTTTCTCGCGGACGATCTTGCCGCCGCGCATGGTGCACAAGGTCCAGTTCAATGCGTTTCCACCGCCTGTGTGTCCGGCTTGATTGCAATCCAACAAGGGGCGAAAATGATTCAACACGGAGCAGCGGATGCCGTGCTGGTGGTCGGCGTGGATCATTTGTCGGCTTTTGTCGTGGCGGGATTCACCGCGTTGAAGGCGATTGATCCGAACGGCTGCCGCCCGTTCAGCCGCGACCGCTGCGGATTGAGTCCGGGTGAAGCGGGCGCGGCCATCGTGCTGGCGCGCGCGGACAAAATGCCGAATCGTGCCATCGTCATTCGGGGCTGGGGCGGCAGTAACGATGCAAACCATTTAACCGGTCCATCGCGTGATGGTTCGGGTCTGGCACAGGCAATCAATTCGGCGCTGGACCTGGCAAAAGTGACGCCGCGAGAAATTGATTACGTTAACGCGCACGGCACCGGCACGCCCTACAACGACGCAATGGAATCAATGGCTTTAGCCGCCGTATTCGGTGATGCCTGCCCTCCCGTCAGCGGCTTAAAAGGAATGCTTGGTCACACGTTGGGTGCGGCGGGAGTTGTTGAAACCATTGCGTGCGTGCTGGCGATGCAGGAAAATTTTCTGCCCGGCACTCCGCAACTGAAAGTCGCGGCAGAAGGTGTGCCTGCGAGCATCGTGCGCGAACCGCGTTCAGTTGCAAAATTAAATCATGTTTTGAAACTCAACACGGGATTCGGCGGCATGAACGGTGCGCTCATTTTGAGTCATGGATAAACTTGTCATTAGCACAGCGAGTCAAGTGACTGAAGTTGATTTGAAATCAGCGCAGTTGAGTAGACGCTCTGGCCGCATGGACTTGGCCAGCCAACTGGCGTTGCTCGCAGTGGAATCGCTCGGCATCAATTTCAATTTGCTGCCGTGTGAGCGCGTCGCCATTTGTCTGGCGGCCAACGCTGGTTCTTTGTCCACCGACGTTGAGTATTGGAAAGGGCGCGACGCGGTTGGTGGACCAAGCCCAACCTTGTTCGCCTACACGCTGCCGAGCGCAGCAATTGGCGAAATCGCTATTCGTCATCGGTTGACCGGACCAAACCTATGTTTCATTGGCGGCGGCAATGAAGTGTTGCCCGAAGCGGCGAATTTGATCCAACGCGGTGAAGCGGATAGTTGCGTATGCGTTTATTGCGATGTCATTTCACCCGCAGCCGCAAAAATGATTCAAGCCTCGCCCGCTGCTAGTGCCTGCGCACTTTTCTTGAAGCGCGGCGGCGATGGTTTGCGCGAGTTGCGAGAATTTGACCGTGACATGAAGTCGCTCTGTGCGATAATTTCCCAAACAAAATCAGCGGGTTAATCAACCATGCAAATTTCAACACACGAACTGAAATCGAAAATCATCGAGTCGCTCAAGCTCCAAGACATCACACCGGAGCAGATTGACGACGACGCGCCGTTGTTCGGCACGGGGCTCGGTCTGGATTCGATTGACGCGCTCGAGATGGTCGTGCTGCTGGAAAAAGATTATGGTATTGTCATCAAGGACATCGAGGAAGGCCGCCCGGCGTTCCGCTCCGTGAAAACCCTGGCTGAGTTTATCGCGGCCAAACGTCCGCAATAAAATTTGTGGCACCGCGTTCTCCAGTCATCACCGGCCTAGGCATCGTGTCCGCGTCCGGTTTCGGTACGGAGGCAGTTTGGCGCGCAGTGTCGTCCGGATCGAGCGGACTGAAACCACTGACGTTGTTTCAATCACCGCGCTACGGGCAAATTCTCACCGGCGAAATCCAGCGCGACCTGATAGCGCTCGGTGCTCCGACTCGAAGTTCCCGCAGCGACAAACTCGGCTGGCTCGCCGCGCGCGAGGCCATCGCCGATGCGAAAATAAATTTTCGAAGCGGTGGCGAACGCGCCGGAATCGTGCTTGGCACGTCCGTTGGCGGTTCATACGACAGCGAGATTTTTCTTTCCACGCTCATCAAGCGCGGAAAAATGCGCGCCCGCCCGACGCGCTTTCATGAATGTGTCACGACAGTTGATTTGATCGCAGATGAATTCGGGTTATTCGGCCCAAGCATGGCGCTGGCGACGGCGTGTTCGTCCAGCGCACTGGCGATCGCGATGGCGGCGGAAATGATTTTGTCCGGCGAGGCCGACGTGATGCTCACCGGCGGCGCGGACTCGATGTCGCGCATGACGTGGGGCGGATTTCACTCGTTGCTGCTCGTGGATTCGGCAGGTTGTCGTCCGTTCGATGCGACACGCGGCGGCATGAGCCTCGGCGAAGGCGCGGCGGTTTTGGTTTTGGAATCGGAAGAATTCGCGCTGCGCCGCGGCGCGAAAATTCTCGCACGACTTTCTGGTTGGGGCGCGAGCTGCGATGCATATCACGCCACCTCTCCGCATCCGCAAGGCGCGGGCGCGACGGCAGCGATGCAATCCGCTCTGCGCCGCGCGGGGCTTGAGCCGACGGCGATTGATTATGTCAACGCCCACGGCACGGGCACGCGCGACAACGATGTGGCCGAGGCCATCGCGTTGAAAACGGTTTTCCACAATCGCGTGCCGCCGTTCTCCAGCACGAAAAGAATTTTCGGCCATACGCTCGCCGCGAGCGGCGCGATGGAGGCAGTCGTGTGCGTCGAGGCGCTGCGCCATCAGGAACTGCCGCCGAATCCCGGCTTCAGCAAATGTGATCCTGCCATTGGTCTCGAACCCGTCATCGAACTCCGTCACGCGCCGCTGACTCACGTGATGAGCAACTCGTTCGGTTTCGGTGGCAACAACGGCGTGTTGATTTTCTCCAAACCAGAAACATCACCGCAAACCCGTGTCCCAGAAAAAATTCAAATCGCCGTCGTCGGCATCGGTGTCATCGGGCCGGGCGCGGTCACGATCAAGGAAATCGGATCGCCGTTGCCACCGGGTAAAGGGCTGGTTCACAGTTGCGGTGTGTTGACGGATGCCGCGATGCTCACACCGAATCAGCGTCGCCGCTTGAGCCGGTTGCAACAAATGGCGCTTATCACCGCACGCCAGAGTCACGCGCCCGATCCGTCGCAACGCGTTGCCGTCGCGATTGGCACGGGACTCGGCTGTCTCGAAGATGCAGGTACATTCATCGAAAACCTCATTTCCAAGGATGAGCGCGAGCCGATGCCGTCGCGTTTTCCGAATTCGGTTCACAACTCGCCTGCCAGTCAGGTTGCGATTGACCAGGGCGCGCGCGGGATGAATTCCGCACCAACCGTCGGCCAAATCACTTTTGAGAGCGCGCTTTGGCAGGGAATTTGTCAGCTCGCCGCCGACGAAGCTGACTGCGCGCTCGTCGGCGCGGTGGATGAAATAGACAAATACCTCTTGAGCATCGGCCAGCGTTGGGGCGCGTGGAACGAAAAAATAATACCCGGTGAAGGCGCGGTCATCGTGGGTTTGGCGCGCGCGGAAAAAATTTCGTCACCGCTTGCGCGCGTGACCACCGTGCGTCTCGGTCGTTATCGCAAACCGTTTGATGCGGAACGCGAAGCGGATTGGATTGCGTCAATCATTGATTTAGCCGCGATTGACGTGATATTGAGCGGCGCAAAGGGCTTTCCAAAATTGGACGCGATGTATGAATCCGTTGCGGCAGTGCTGTCGAAACGCGCCGGACGAAAACTGGAACACCAGACCTATAAGCAACAGTGTGGCGAATTCCACGCGGCATCGGCATTTGGATTTTCCATCGCGGTGGAAATGGTGCGCGAGAAAAAAAACGGTGTGCTTTTATACACGCTATCGGCGCACGGAGCGAAGGCAATCTGCTTTGTCCAGCCATGACTCGCTTTCACATCGTGGCGATGGTCGCGGTGATTTACGGCGTGGCGGCACTCGCACTGCACAATTTCATTCTGCTCGTCGGGGTGATTTTCGCGCTGCTGATTGTGATGGGCTTTGGCGTGGCGATTCCGCAACTCCAAATGTTCGGGAATTTTATTTGTCGCGGCCCTGGCTCGCGTCGTTGCGTTGCGCTGACTTTTGACGATGGACCTGACCCGCGCTCGACCCCACAACTGCTGGAACTTCTGCGCTCGGAAAAAATTCCGGCGGCATTTTTCTGCGTTGGCAAAAATGTTGTGGCGAACCCCGAACTCGCGGCGAGAATTGTCCGCGAAGGTTACTTGCTGGAAAATCATTCCTATACGCACAGCAACTTCACCAATTTCTATTCCACCACACGGCTACGAGATGAAATGATGCAGACACAGGCCGTCATCAAGAAAACTTCCGGCGTCGCCCCGAAATTTTTCCGTCCGCCAATCGGCTTGTCCAATCCACGCACGTTTCGCGCCGCGCGGAATCTGGATTTGAAAGTCATCGGCTGGACGATTCGCGGTCTGGACACGGTCATCGCAAGCCCGGAGAAAGTCGTGGCGCGCATCACGCGTGGGCTTGAGCCGGGCGCAATCATTTTGTTGCATGATGGAAACATCCCCGCCGAAAAACTGGTTGCTACAATGAAGTCGCTGTTGGACACGTTGCGTGGACTGGGTTATGAAATTGTGCGATTAGACGAAATGTTGAAATGAAAATTCTCCCAAACGTTTTTGGATTGATGTTCGCGCTTGCGGCATTCGCCGCGACCAACGAGCCTCCGGCGAAATCCGTCGCCGACCCGCAACCGGTCTTGCAGGATTTACAGCACAAGATGGCTTCGCTTGGCTCGGTTTATTTCGAACTGACACAGGAACGTCATATGCAATTGTTCACCGAGCCGTTGAAGAGCGAAGGTTTCATGCTGATCGAACGTCCCGACCAAATCCGCTGGGAAACGACCGTTCCGTATCAATCCATTCTACTCGGCGATCACCGGTCGGTCGCGCAATTTGAATTCACCGATGGCAAATGGGAGAAATTAAAGTTGGGATTTCCGCAAATGCTCCAGCGCGTGATGGAGCAGATGTCGCTAATGAACCAGGGCAAGCTTGACGCATTGACGAATGACTACACAATTTCCGTGTCCACCGGCAGCGTGGTGGCGGTGACGCTCGTACCAAAAGACGAAAACGTGCGCGCAACGTTGTCATCATTGGAGGTTAAAATGTTGCCGGACTTTTCGGCGACGCGCGAAGTGGTGATGAATGAACCGAATGGCGATTTCACTCGCATCATCTTTCGCCAGGAAAAACGCGACGTGAAATTTCCGCCGGGGACATTCGATCAAACCAAACCACTGGATATTGCCGCCATCAAAGCGGCGGTGGGCGATGCGCCGTAATTCAATTTTTTTGTTATTGCTGGTAGCGGCGGGCTGTGTGACCACGCCACCGTCAGGCAACCTGCCGCGCATGGTAAATTCATTTCCCGCCAATGCGTTGATGATTCAACGCGCCGTGCTGACTGTGCATAGAAGACAATTCACGCTTAACGGCTATCTCGCGTTAAGCCGTACGGGCGGCAAGCGGCTAATCATCACGGAAAATTTCGGTTCGGTGCTGGCCGACGTGCTGATGAAACCGGATGGCGATGTTTATGTGATGCGATCGAGCCGGAAGTTTCGCCAGGAATGGATTCGGCGTTACATCGCCGCCGATTTGAACTGTATTTTTGGCAGCGCGCCGGACGCGGATTGTCCGGGCCGGATGTTAAATTCGACGCATTTCGTGATTGAGCGCCGTGGTTACACGCTGGATTTGCAGATTGTGGAAACCAAACCTGGTCCGCAACCGCCGGAAACGTTTGATGAAATCGAGCAAGGTTCACCATGACGATGCAAAGTGCAATCGCCGCCGCGCGAATCGGCGGTCCACAACAAAACGCAGACGGCACAACGTCTTTTGAATTTTGTTTCGGCGCGGGCGACCCGACGTTCGCCGGACATTTTCCAAATCGTCCGCTGCTGCCCGGGGTTTTTCAATTGGAAATGGCGCGCATGGCGGCGGAATGGATTTTGAATTGTCCGCTGGCCATGCTCGAAATTTCCAAGGCAAAATTTCAACGGCCGATTTTGCCGGACGAACCCGTGCGGCTGAAATTGAAATTGTCGGAAGCCGGCGGCACGATTCAGGCGCGCGCCGGTTTTTCTATTGACGGACAACCGGCGGGTGAAACGATTTTATCATTGTGGCGAAACGATTAAAAAAATGGTTCAAGCGGATTCTGCTCGGCGGCATTTTGCTCGTGCTGGCGGGCTGGCTGGTTGGCGCGATGTTGTTGCGTAGTTGGGAAGCCAAACCGCCGCCGCTGCCCACCGACACTTCGATCATGCAGCTCAAGCCGGAGACGCGCGATGGCAAGGTCTGGCTCGGCAAATCGTGGGTGGGGCGGCGCGATGGGTTGCTCGTGGTGTATTTGAAAGGCTCGCCGTTCGAAATTGGTTACGCCGAAGGCGTGTTGTTGCAGGACCAGGTGCACACGCTGGAAAATGGATTCCTCCAAATGATTCGCGGCTATGTGCCGCAACACTGGTTGATGGAAATGCTGAAGTATTACGTCATCTACCGCAATCGTCATTTGAGCGATTATGTGCCGCTCGATTATCGGATGGAGATTTACGGCACAACGCTCGGTTGTCCGGACATTCACCCGGAGGAAGGCCCGTATTACAACCGGCTGCTGAATTACCATGCCGCGCATGACGTCTCATACATGATGATTGATAACCCGTTCATTTCCGCCCGCGCCGGCTGCACCGCGTTCGGCGCGTGGGGCAGCGTGACGGCGAACGGCCATTTGATTACCGGACGCAATTTCGATTGGGAAGCTGCCGAAGTTTTCAGCCGCGATCGCGTCGTGATGATGTGCGAGCCGGACAATGGTATTCCGTTTATCTCTCTATCGTGGGCTGGAATGGCCGGCGTGGTTTCGGGCATGAACCGTGCAGGCGTTTCAGTGACAGTCAACGGCGCGCCCTCAAGTTTGCCACACGAAACCGCGACGCCGGTGGCGATGGTCGCGCGGGAAATCATGGAAAAAGCGCATAACCTTGATGAAGCGCTCAACATATTGCGAAACGCTAAGGTTTTTGTCTCAACGCTCTGGCTCCTGGGCAGCCGCGCCGACGGAAAATTTGTCGTCGTGGAAAAAACTCCAGATGCCACCCAGGTGCGCGAACCGGAAGGCGACTCGATTGTTTGCGCCAACCATTTTCAGACGCCCGGACTGAAAGATAATCCGCGCAACACGAATTACATGGCCGAAGCCACGTCCGTTTCGCGCGCGGCGCGTTTGACAGAATTGATTCAGGCGGCACACGGAACGATTGATGCGCCGGAAGCCGTGCGATTTTTGCGCGACCGCGATTTGCCCGGCGGCATTTTTGCCGGCAACGGCAATCGCGGAACGTTAAACTCCTTCATCGCCACGCACGCGACCGTCATGGATTTGAACGCCGGAATTTTTTGGGCGGCCTCGCCGCCGAACCAGCTCGGCAAATTCGTCGCGTTTGACGTTTCGGATTTTTCGCACGAACTTCCCGATCGGACGATTGCGGCGGACACCATACTCGCGTCCGGCGAATATGAAAAAGCGCGGGAGGCGCAAAAATGTTTGCAGGATGGCGAACACGCATTGAAGAACAAAGACGCACAAGTGGCGCTAACCCTGGCGGACAAAGCCGAATCGTTGAACCACGGTTTTTACCAGAACGCGACGTTACGGGGTCGCGCGTTGCTCGCGTTGGGCCGGAACAAGGAGGCGGCGCAGGCATTTGAATTGGCGCTGGCGGCACGGCCGGCATTTTTGAAAGAAAAGCAGGAACTCGAAAGTTTGTTGCAACAAGCATCCCCGGCGAAGTAACCTTTTGCTGCGACTCATGAAGGAAACGAATCAAGTTCGGACGTCACGCAGACTGGTTCTCATCCAGGCATTCCTGGGGATTGGCGCTTACCTTGCGATTGCTCTGCCTTTCATGCGGCGGGTGCATGGCATGGAACGCTTGCGACCGGACCGGCGGTATTTATTTGTCGCGAATCATGTCAGCCTCCTGGACACGATTTTGCTGGGCGCGTTGTGCTGGCGTTCGGGCTGTTATCCGATCCTCACGCTCGGCGATAAAAATGTTTGGCACGCTTCATGGATCAAAAGATTGTTGAGCAGCCGCATCGGTTTTTTGCTTGAACGTGGAAAATTAAATCCCCGACGTATTCGTGAGTTGCAGGAGTTTGGACACGCGGGCAGACAATTTCATCTGATCGTTTTTCCCGAAGGCACGCGTGGCGATGGCATTAACATCGCCTCATCGCAACCGGGGATTTATTTTGTCGCGCAGGAAGCGCGTCTGCCCATCGTACCGTTGTTCATCCAGAATATGCAGTTGGTTTCCACCAAGACCGGCAGATTTCATCCCATTGCCGGACTGCAGAAAGTGGAGGTGTATTTTGGCGAACCCGTCGAGCCGGGCGTTTATTTGCCAATGCCGCGCGAGGAATTCATGGAGTTTATTCGCCAGCGGATCATGGCGGCCCAGCCGTCACAACCAGCAGCACGTTTGAATCCCGTCCCGCTCCATGTTTGATTTCCCATTTAGTGAAGCCCGCCCGTTGCAAGGCGGCCTCCAGTCTGGCGAGGGTTTGAAAATGCAAACCTTCATTCGTCTTGTTGAGGCCGAAACGCGTGGCGAATTTTTCCCAGAAATCAACGCGGCGATGCGCGGCATTGTCCGCGCGCGCGGCGTCACGTAAAACCAGTCTTCCGCCGGGGCGCAAAGCCTGCCGCGCTTTATTCAGGATCAATTGCTGTTTTTCCGGCGTCCAGTAATGCAGCACGTCCAACAGCAGAATCGTGTCGCACGACGGATAGTCGCAGTCGAGGATGTCACCGGTCTCAAATTTGATTCGCGGATGCTGTGGCGCGGTGCGTTGGGCGACGCGGATTTTATCCTCGTCATAATCCACGCCGCAAAAAATTCTTCCATCGGTAAAGCTGGCCAGCCAGTGTGTCACCAATCCATAACCACAGCCGAGGTCGAGGATAAATCCATTTCGCGGCACAACCGCGTTGAGCGAACCAAACACCGGGTCGATTTTCATTTTCCAATGGACGAATTGCTCGACGAATTTTCCCTGATAGCAGTAAAGCCTCTGCACTTTGCGGCGGACGGTGTGTGGCGTGTTGAGTTCGTCGAGTTGTTTTTGCAGCGCCTCGCGCACAACAGTTTCGCAATGACGCATCAACGCCGCGCTGCCTTGCGAATAATCAAATGTTTGTGACGTAATGCGCGGCAGCGCGCGGACAACGGCGTGGTAAGGCTCGAACCAATAGGCATCGCGTGGCATGGCGGTGTTCGTGTCGCACAGCACGACCGGCAGAATTTCCTGCTTCAATTCCACCGCCAGTTCAAATGCGCCGCGATGAAAGCGCTGCACAAAACCATCGGGCGAACGCGTGCCTTCGGGATAGAAATGCACCGATGCGCCTGCAGCCAGTTTTTCGCGACATCGGCGCAACGTGGTTTCGGGATCGTTCGGTTCGACCATCACATGGCCGAGCAGCTTGCAACCAATGCCGAGAATCGGCGTGTCGAAGACACGCTTCTTGGCCGTCTGCCGCACATCGGCAGGCAGGCTGACGATTAACATCACGTCCACTGCCGATTGATGATTGCTGATGACAATGCACGGCGGAGCAAAAGTTTCGGGCGTGATATTTTGAAATTCCAATTTGCCAAACGGAAGTCCTTTGACGACGCCGCGCGCCATCCATCTCGTGGCCCGGCGCAGTTTGTCATCCGCCGTGCGTGGCGAAACAACTTTCAGAATTGGCCGCAAGATGTAGTAAAGGAACAGTTCGCTTCCGCCCAGATGCACTGTGACCCAAACTGTGCCGAACAAGTGCCAACCGCGCGGCGCGCCTCGCGGTTGGTCGTGAAATAAAATCAAGTCCATGCACCATGGCGTCAGGATCATTGTCGCGGTGAATGCACACGCCATGCCGAGCAGAACGGTTGTTCCCATTGAAAACAAAACCGGATGCCGTGCGAACACCAGCACGGCAAATCCGAAAATCGTTGTCATCGCCGAAATCAAAACGGACGCACTGGTGGCGTAGATGCGAGATGGATGGCCGCGCCATTCGTCCAATTTGCTCGTCGCCAGAAACACGCTGTAATCCTCGCCCATACCGATGACGAAGATGACGAACACGCAGTTCATCACGTTGATCGGCAGACCGAGCAACCCCATCAAGCCGAGCGTCCACAGCAATCCGAAACCAATCGGCAGCAGCGTGGCCACGACCAGCTCGATTGAGCCAAGAAAGAAAAATGCGATTGCCGCGACCAAAATTCCCGTCCACAGCGCAAAACGTCCCAGCCCTTCCTTTGCCAATTCGGCCATGTGGTCGGCGAAATTTTTCTTGTCGAGCACGATCATGCCGGGCAACGCCTGCCGCAACCGCCCGATTTGCGCGCGGTCGTTCACTTTGATCAAAGTGCTCACCGCGTCGTCGCCCGGCGCGAGCGCGACACGTTCGGTGAGTGCTTGTTCCAAAGGCGTGTCCCGAAACATTTCCAGCGTGAAAAAGGCCGGTTGGCTTTCCAACCGTTGCCAGAATGTGTCAAACGCGTCGGGACGAAATCCCAGTTCGCCGCCAACCTGCTGCAACGTCCGACGCAGTAACGCGCGACGTTCCGGCGTCCAGAATTCGTGCCAACGCCGGACATTCGCTTCCTGCGTTGCGCGCGAAGGACAGATCGCGGCCAGCGAATATACCGCCGCCACGCCGGGTTCGTGTGCGAGGATTTCAGCAGCGCGGTCGTTTTTCACCAGCGCATCTTCCACGTTTGTGCCGCGCGCGACCACAAGCGTCATGCCGAGCACGTCGCCCCAGGTCTGGGTGATCAATTTGTCATCGGCGCGTGTGGATTCTGTGATGCCGTTAAGTTTTGAAATGTCGCCTTCAAAGCGAAGTTTTTTTACACCGAAAATTGCCGCGACGGTCAACGCGGCCACACCCAGCAGCAACAACGGACGTTTTCGTTTTTGCCATGTGTGGAAATTTCCCATCCATCCCGTAAAGCGCAGTTGCGGCAGGCCGCCAATTTTTTTCGGTAGCGGAATCAACAGCGGCAAAACGAACAGCGCAAACGCCGCCGACATCAGTACTCCGACTGCGCCGAAAATTCCAAGTTGCTGGTAGCCGTGCATCGGCGAACAGGCCAGCACCATGAATGCGGCGATAATCGTCATCGCGCCAATGAACGTCGGCAGCACGAGCCGCCCGACGATTTTGCCGGCGGAGTACCGGTCGGTCGCGGCGTTATCGAGGTGATAGACGACGTAGATTCCGTAGTCCACCGTGATGCCGATGGCCATGCTCGCGAAGCCGATGGCGATGGCCGAGAGATGTTTGTCCATCAGTGCCAGCATCGCGCTCGCTATGAGTGTGCCGAACAGTGACGGCAAAAATGTCACGACCGCGAGCCAGCGCCGCCGATACGCGGTGAAACACAAAATGAACATGGCGGAAATGGCGAGCACCATGCAGCGCGTCGCGTCCTGCCGGATGAGCGTCGCGTTGTCGAGCGACATCCGGTGTCCGCCAGTGATGGCGACACGGACGCCGGGAAAATCTTTTTCAACTCCGTGCGCCATGCGCAGCATTTCGGCCACCAGCGTGGCGCTTTGCTTGGAATCTGCCGAGGGAAATTTTGGTTCGGCCATTATCAGCACGTGGCGTCCGTCGCTGCTGGTCAATCGTCCGTCTTCAATATACGCGTCGCCAAATCCGGTTTGCAGCGGTACGACTTTTGCAATCACCAGTCCGCTCATGTCGATGGGATCGGCGGCGACAACGTCTTTCAAAATCAATCCCTCCGGACCGGCGAGTTTGCGGCGGCGGTCCGTCAGATACGCGCGTATGGAATTCGTTTCCAATTTTTTGTCGAGCGTAAGCGCGTCAGCCTCGGTAAAAAGATTTGGCAACGCGCCGGTCAGAAAATTTATGATTGTGCGCTGGCTGCCGAATTCGATGTGATAAGTGATGCGCGCGAACGCGGTGTTAGTCGAGAGTCCCGCGTAAAGTTCGTCCGCCGCGCGAACCAACGCCTCGGAGTCCGCATGATTGATACCAACGTCAATATAGACGCGATCAATCTGATGAAACTTTCGGATGGTGTATTTGTAATCGTCCACGGTCTGATCGCGCTGCGGGAGAATTCCAAGAATGTCCTCGTTCAGATCAATCCGCGAAGCAATTACGACACACCCGGCGGCAACCAGCACCGCTGCCAGCAGCACTGCGCACCGGTGCGCCGTCAGCCACAAATATAGTCGCGAGTAAAAATTCATTTACGTTTCACCAGCCGCGCCACCGCGTAGGCCGTGATTGTTCCGAACGTGGCCACGATCGTGGCGAGTGCTATGCTGCCGATCAAAAATTGCCAGAAAAAATTGAAGACGCTTGCCCGGGTCATGTGTGGCCAGGAAAGCGCAAGCACTTCGCCCGTGAATATCCAATGACCGAGGATGAACGCAACGCCAACGATGAAAGGCGCGAGCGGCGGGATGGAAATGTTGCTCGCCATCAGCGTAATCGCCTTGTTCAACCGCAAGAAATGCGCGAGTGCCGCCGCCACGATCATTTGATAACCCCAGATTGGCGCGATACCGCAGAATAATCCCAGCCCCACCGCCAGCGACATCCGTAACGGGTCATGCGCGTGTTCGGAAAAGAAATCTCCGATGGTTCGCCTCGGCGTTTTTTTTTGTCCCAACGACCATGCCGTGCGCAATGCTTGCGGCACGAACCACGATTGCAGCACCAGCCCGATGTTCATGATGGTAATCCGCGCCAGGTCAACAACCGGACGGAAGTGCGAGTGCCGGATTTGTTTCGGGAGATAACTGCACGTCACCGGCACGGGCACGATCGGCGTGTCCAGCCATGCCGCGCGCACCATGAACTCCAACTCAAACGCGTAATGCTGCGAACGCGCCTTCAGCCATTGCGTCAGTGCCAGTGGATAACAACGAAAACCGCATTGCGTGTCGGCGAGACGGACGCCCGTTTCCACCCGAAACCAGAAATTGGAAACGGCGTTGGAACATTGCCGGTGGCCGGGCGCGCCGGACTTTTTCAAATTGCGTACGCCGACGATCAATGCTTCCGGCTGGCGCACGCACGCCGCTGTGAACTTCGGCAAATCTTCCGCGCTGTGCTGGCCGTCCGCGTCCATTGTGATGGCATGGGTGAAACCGAGTTCAACTGCTAGTTGAAATCCTGCTCGTAACGCCGCGCCTTTGCCGCGATTTTGTTCGAGTCGCACAACTGCAATATCTTCCGGCGGACGCGGATGGTCGGTTGAACCATCATCCGCCACGATCACGGGAAAATGCTTTTGCGCGGCGCGGGCAACAGCGGGCAACGTGTCGGCGTGATTAAACACGGGAATGACGACGCAGACGTTCATGATTTTTTTCTGCGATCCACAAACGACTGGCGTTTGCGCGAGTGCGGCGGC
The DNA here is from genome assembly GCA_050015635.1 of Verrucomicrobiota bacterium. Taxonomy (GTDB): domain Bacteria; phylum Verrucomicrobiota; class Verrucomicrobiia; order Limisphaerales; family UBA11358; genus UBA11358. The sequence continues at coordinate 9,403 of JBEKBA010000018.1, read as the reverse complement.
ATTTGCAACGCCTCGATTTCTTCCGGTGACGCGCGGCGGATTTGCGGCATGATTTTCGCGCGCGCTTGAAAAACTTCGCGCAAAACTTCCAGCTTCGCTTCTCCGTCATAAAAAATTTCCACCTCGTCGCATAAATCATTTTCGGCGGTGGCCACAATCGCGTAAGTATTTACGCCGTCCGCATCGTCTAAAATGCTTTGCAATGCCAGCGGGAAAATGGACGCGCCTTTGATTTTCAACTTCTGCTGTTTGCGCCCGACAATCGGTCCAATCCGCGGCGTCTTCCGCCCGCAAAGGCAGGGCCCGAAAAACATTGCCGCACAATCGCCCGTGCGGTAGCGAATAAGCGGCATCGCTTCCACACCAAACGTCGTGGCTACAATTTCACCCATCTCGCCGTCGCCCACGGGCTTTCCATCGTCATCCAAAACCTCGATGTAAAGTTGGTCGTCATGCAAATGTCCACCTGCGCCCGCGTCACATTCGCACAGTGAATTTGCCAGTTCCGTCACGCCGTACGTCGCATAAACCTTCGCACCCCACGCCGCCTCAATGGCGCGCCCGGCGGCGTTTAACGCAAACGTCCGGTCGCGCACCGGTTCGCCGATGCCGATGGCCTTTTTTACGGGCGAATTTTTCAGATCAAAGCCCGCGTCACGCGCCTTGTCCGCAATGACGCGCAGGAAGGATGGCACCGCCACGATGGCTGTCGGCTGAACGCGCCCGATCATTTCCAAAACCAACAGGGGCGACACCGGGCCGACGCGGACAACGGCGCAACCCAGTTCCCGTAACCCCTCCGCATACGCCAGCCCAGCGATGAAACAGCGGTCCAACGCCACGGCCACCAAAACAGTGTCGTGCTTCGTCAAACCGGCGCACGCGAACGACAATTTTTCGTTCAGCGCAAGTCGTCGCACGTCCGCTTCCGTCAACATCCACAAAAGCGGGTTGCCGGTCGTTCCGCTGGTGGTGACGATTTCGACGACGCGTTCGCGCGGCACGCAAAGGAAATCCGAATTACGCCCCGACAGTATGGTTTTGTCCACCGTCGGAACTTCATTAAGCAGCGGCACGGCGTCCACGCTGCGAAACAGTTCGCGATAAAATGGCGAATGTTTTTTGGCGTAATGAAACGTATCTGCCCAAAGTTGTTCAAAGTTCCGGGTCATCCTGTGCGCGGTGATTTTAGGCTGCTTGCGGCCAGAATGCCAGCCGCCGCACCGGTCGCGAGGCAGCAACCCATTACTCGCGCGCTGGCGATCGCATCCACATCGGCGCTGATGGTTTTGCCGGCCATGAAAAGATTTTCGATTTTTGCGGCGCGCAGCGACTGGGCGGGAATTTCATAATGTGCGCCCGCAGGGAGATATCGCAGCCGCATTTTGCCATCAGCACTCCATTGCTCAACCGGCCACGCGCAGCGTGCGACGGCGTCGGAAAATTTTTTTCCGGCGAGGACATCCCCGCCGGTCAAAACATATTTGCCGACGATCATCCTCCCGGCGCGGCGTGTGACGGAAAATTCTTTCAGCGGCGTCGAGCAATTTTCAAATCCGCGAACTTTCGCGCGTAAAAATTTAATCAATTGCGGAACCTGTTCCGGTTTGCCTGTGAATTTTACGGAAATGGAATTCGGTTCGAAATTCGACTGAAAATTCAGCGGTGGAAATCCGGCGCGGGCGAGTGGTAACAAAACTTGTGCGACGGCGCCGGGCGTGAGTAATTCGCACGCGACGTCGCGCAGTGGAAAAATCACGGCGGATGCCTGGGTCGTTTCGTCCGTCGCCAGACATTCCGCGCCGATGATGTGTGCGACTTCGGCACTGCCGCTGCAATCAACCACTGCACCGACATCGAATCCGTTGAGCGAAACTATGCGGTCGTTTTCGACAACGATATTTGCGAGCGGTGTATTCCAGCGCGTTTGCAATTTTGGTGCGGTCGGGAGAAATCTGGCGGCGACTTCGCGAAATTTTTTCGGGCGATACGGCAGCACCCAGACGCGGCCCATTTTCACGGGCGCGGCTTCGGAAATTGTTTCCGCAAATTCGCGCGCGAAGCCATTGTTAAGAAAATTTCCGGCATCGTCATAAAGTCCGCAGAGCGTGGTCAGACCGCTGAAACCACCCGTGCCGCCGCCGGCCGGATTTTTGTCGAGCAACAAAGTCATGCGACCCGCGCGCGCGGCGGAAACGGCGGCAGCGATTCCTGCAGCGCCACTGCCAATAACGGCGATGTCAAATGGCTTGCTCATGGATTCAAAAGACGATTGCGAACGGCGGCGGAATATCCGGCGGCCTCCGCATCGGTCAAAACGGTTTTGGCGTGGACGACGGTGACACACAGTTCGCCGCGAAAATAATAAAAGATGATGCCAAGTCCGGGTGCGGGTGTGACGGCGGCGGCGTGTATGAAATTTTCTACGTTCACGCCGAGAAAATTTTCGAGACGCGGATTCACGGCGGCGGTATCGCCAAAAAAGAGCGAGCAGATTTCGCCTTTCAGCCCGTGTTTCAACACGGCCATGTAAATCGGCAGCGGCAGAAAGCTGAATAGTTCCGAGAGTTTGCGCCCGTAGGCGATGGAATTTTCGCGGAGTGCCTGCGCGGTCTGTGCTTTCAGCGCCGCGACGCATTTCTCCATCGAATCCAGCTGCTCCGGTAAAAACTGGAGCATCAACATGTCAATCTGATTGCTGAACAGCGGTTCGACGCGGCCTTTGGGTCGCAGGCCAACCGGCATGGGCAGAATATAACTCTTAGTCGCGCAACCAAGCCGCTGGTGTAGTTGGTTAAGTTCCAGCGCGGCGGCGGCAACGTGAAACTGCGCATCGCCGAGAATGCCGCAAAGGCGCGAGCCGTTGGCGCGGATGCGGGCGGTTTCCTCGGTGGAAAATTTTTCAACGCGATACTGCAACTCGCGCGGCGCGCTTGGTTGGCGTACGCCCATTGAGCGCGGCTGGTTTTCACAAAATTTGTCGAGCTGCGCCACGGATTTTTTCATCAACTCCAATCGCTCCGGCCATTTTGTCGGCGCGCCCGGCGGCTGTGGATTGGATTTCGGCAGGATAATTTTTTCATCGCCGAAGGCGCCAAGAAAATGTTCGGCGGCGGTTGCGTCCATGAGCATGTGCGCCCAGGTGAAAATCAAATCCATTCGCGTGCCGTCGCGTTCAATCAGATCGAAGCGCATCAGTTCACCACACTTGATGTGAAGATGCTTGTTGAAAAGTTTCTGCCGCAAATGGGGTTCGTTGTGATGAATGCGAACAGGAATTTCACTTTTGAAGTTCGCCGGAATTTTCCACTTCGGTTTGAGTATCCCTCCGACACGCGCATTGAGCATCGGAAATTCATTTTGCAACGAGGCGAGCCGGGCTTGCAACACTCCCGGTGAAATTTTCGCGGCAAGTTCGAGGATGATTTGGCACTGGTTGCCGGCGAAGCCAAGGCGGCGTAGTTCGAAATCGAAGCCGCGCATCAGTTGGTCGGAACCGTTGAGCGACGGGTTATTTTTCATTCAGGACGCGGGCGACGGTCGCGGCGAGGGCACGAATGTTGGCGAGTGCTTCGTTGGTGATTTTGCCTTCGGGAATCCATTTGCCGTATTTCGTTTCGACGTGTAGCAGCAACTTCACCAGCGACATGGAATCGAAGCCTGCGGCGACGAGATCGGTCTCACTGTCGAGTTTGGTTTCGGGTGCAAAAATGTCACGTCGCAAAAAAACGAGCAGTTCCGCTTCGATTTCTGGTGGTTGAATCATGTCAGGCAGCGGCGGCAACGCGGCGGATTTTGCCAGTTGCCGGTGTGCGCGGCAATGCCGGAACGACATGAAAGCGCGTGGGAATTTTGAACGATGCAAGCTGCTCGCGGCAAAAGTGGGTGAGGTTTTCAATGCTCGCATTTTCAGCGGACAAAACAATTTCCGCCTCGACGACTTCGCCGAGATGCGGATGCACGCGGCCGAATACGCGCGATTCGTGGACGGCCGGATGACGGTTCAGGACGGCTTCGATTTCTTCGGGAAAAATTTTTCGCCCCGCAAGATTGATTACCGCCGCTTTGCGTCCGGCCAGATGCAAATAGCCTTGCTCATCAACCCGGCCGACGTCACCAGTCGCAAACCAGCCATCCGGCATCAATTGTTCGCGCCAGGTCCACGGGTTGTCATAAGCGTCAAAAAATCCCGGCCCGGCGAACCTGACCTCTCCGCAACCATCGCTATCGGGATTGCGGATATTGAGCGCATATTCCGGTAAAGGGCGTCCCACCGAATTCCAGTGCGCGGCTGGATCATCGTTGATACAGACCAGTCCCAGTTCGATTACTCCCAAAGCCTGCGTCAGCGAAAGGCCGAAGCGCGCTTGAAAATTCACCGCCACATCTTGAGGCAATGGGCAGGTCGTTGACACCGCCAGCCGCACCGAGTCAAGGCTCGCGCCCGAACCGTCCCGCGACAGCAAGGCATAATGAAACGGCGCGGCGTAAAGCACTGTGCCGCGCCAACGGTTGATCGCTTCCAGAAATGGCCGGGCCAGAAAAACGTGACGTGCCAGCACGATGGTCGCGCCTTCGCTCAAGTATAACACGATGGTGACCAGAAAGTGATGTGACATCGGCAGACACCACATCACGGTGTCGTCCGGCCCGATGCGCAATGCTTTATTGGCGGTGATCACGCGGTCACGGATGGTTTCATGGCTTAAGACGACTCCCTTGCAAGCGCTGGTCGTGCCGGAGGTAAATCGGATGAAGGCAATGTTCAGCCCATGATTGTCCGGTGGCGCTGCCGGAGTCAGTCTGGTGAAAAAACAATTCAATTGCAAAGGAACGCTTTGCCTGCGCGGTTTTTCGCCGATAATTGCTTCCAATTGCATCATCGCGGCGATATCGGACAATTCTGCTTCTGTGTATTCCATCGGGATGGGAACGACCACGGTTTTGAGCCGCCACAGGGCGAACGTGAGCGCAATGTAGTTGATGCTGTTGGGCTGGTGCAGTCCAATACGACAGCCAGGCTTCACTTGAAGTGTCTGCAATTGCGAGGCCAATTCCGAGATTTTCTGAACCAAACCGGCGTAAGAGAGGATGATTTTGCCTTCAATGAGCGCTGGTTTTTGTGGCCAACGGTTGGCCGTCCTGTCCAACAGTTCCGTCAGGTTCATATCAACAATTGAAGGTGGAGAATGGTAGAGGATGGTGGAGGATGATTCATTGTTTTGTGGTGCAATGACTTACAAATATTCAGATTTACACGCAAATCCCGCAAAAACCGAGACCCGGCGCGCGCAGTCCGCCGGATGGTTGACAGGTGAAATTGCGAGATGCTCATTGTCTCCCGTAATAACCCTCCACTTTGGCCGTGACATCCTTGTAGCCCGCGTCAATTTCATAAACGAGCTTGAACTGCTCGAAGGCTTCCTCTTTTTTGCCCATGTTTTCGAGCATGCAACCGAGGGAGTAGACGAAATCCTTTTTCTCCTCGTCGAAAACCGGCTTTTCCTTGATCGCGTCCTGAAGCGTGCGCGCGGCCATATCGAACATATTCTTTTTTGCGTAACACTGCGCGAGATAACCCATCGCGGCGAGCTTTTTGTGCGGATTATTCCGCGCCTTCTGAAGTTCCTGAATGGCCTCGCTGATTTTGCCCGCTTGCAAATAAAGCCGGCCCATTTCAAACCGGATGAGCAAATCGGTGGGATACTTTTCGACACGTTTCTGACATTCAACCAGTTGAAAATCCAATTTCTCCGCCCGGATTTTCTCCGCCTGGGCGGCGTAATCCGGCGCGGCGGGATCGAGTTGATTGAGTTGAAAATCGAACCGACGCACAACGGTCTCGGCCATGCCGCGTTCGAGCGAGGGGTCGTTGCCCATCGGGGAATTTTTGATGCGGTCGTAAAGCGCGAGCGCCTTATCGAACTGATTTTTCTGGGTGTAAAGTTCCGCGAGGGAGCGCACGAGCTTGAGATTGTCCGGTTCATTTGGCAGTCGCGCCTCGTATTCACCGATGAGCCGTTCGGTGGTGTCCTCGGTCTGCACGATGCGCTTTTCCTGTTCGAGGGAAACGGCCTCGGATTTATTCTTCAAAATGTCGCGGTAAGAACCGCCGCCGCCTTCAAGGGCGCCGTAACCGCCCTGGTCGAGGGTCTTGCGCGCGGATAAATCCTTTAGCGCCTGATGCAGTTCGCCGTCGTTGGGGGTCTCGCGCAAAAGGTCGAGCAGGATTTTTTCGCCGCGGTTATTTTCCCCCTCGGTGACATCGCCCGCGGCGGCCAGCGCCCGGGCAAAATCAATGGCCAGATTCCGGTCCTTGGGCGAATGTTTCACCAGAGTTTCAAAGGATAAAACCGCCGTGTGGGGCAATTCCAGCGCGGTTGCCGCATCCACGATGATCCGGTGGGCGGCGGAATTATTGGGGTCGCCGTTGAGAATTTGTTCGGCGATGACCATGGCCTCGGCGGGATTTTTGTTCAAGGCCAGCCTGGCCTTGGCGACCTGCGGGGAGGAGCCGGCACTGCTCAACATTTTTTTGAAAAAGCCGCCGCCGCTGCCGGCCTTTTTGAACTGCGCGGCGCGCAACGCCTTGCGGCAATCGTAAAAGGCCGGTTCTTTTTCCAATGCCTGATTAAACAGGGCGATGGCGTAATCGAGGTTTTCCCGCTGCGCGGCTTCGCCGGCTTTTGTGAACATCATCCGTGTTTCGCGCGGAATTTCATTGATATTTTTTTCGGCCATGTTGTTTTTCGGTTTTGGTAGAAAATGCAACGGCGGCGGCAAAAAATCAACTACACTGTGCCTTGTGGCGCAGGGCGTGATCCACCAGCACGAGGGCGGTCATCGCCTCAATCATCGGCACGGCGCGGGGCAAGACGCACGGGTCGTGGCGGCCGCGGCCCTTGAGGGTGGTGTTCTGAAATTGCACGTCCACCGTGTCCTGTTCGTGCATGACGGTGGCGACGGGCTTGAAGGCGACGCGGAAAAAAATCGTCTGGCCATTCGAGATGCCGCCTTGAATGCCGCCGGACCGGTTTGTGGTGGTGAAAACTTTTTTGTTCCGCGCGCGAAAGGGATCGTTGTGCTGGCGGCCCGTCAGCAAAATGCCGCCGAACCCGGAGCCGATTTCGAATGCCTTTGACGCGGGCAGACTCAACATTGCTTTCGCTAAATCGGCTTCGAGTTTGTCGAACACCGGTTCGCCCCAGCCGGCCGGAACGCCGCGCGCGATGCCTTCGACGATGCCGCCGACGGTGTCGCCCTCACGCCGCATTTTTTCGATGAGGCGGATCATCTTTTCCGCCACTTTTGCGTCGGGACAGCGAACGATGTTGGATTCGACATCCTTCAGTTTAACCGTGTCCGGGTTCACGTCGGCGACCAGCCGCTGGACCTGTTTGACATAAGCCAGGGTCTCGACGCGGAAACGTTCGCGGAGAATTTTTTTGGCAATCGCACCGGCGGCGACGCGACCAACCGTCTCGCGCGCGCTCGCGCGACCGCCGCCCTGCCACGCGCGGATGCCGTATTTGGCGAAGTAGGTGAAGTCCGCATGCGAGGGGCGGAACCTGGTTTTCATTTCCAAATACGCTTCGGGGCGCGCATCCTCGTTTCTGACCCAAAGACAAATGGGGGTGCCGAGGGTTTTGCCGCCGAACGTGCCGGAAAGGATTTGCACGGTGTCGGATTCCTTGCGCGGGGAGACGATTTTGGATTGACCGGGGCGACGACGGTCCAAATCCGACTGGATGTCCGCCTCGGAAAGTTTCAGGCGCGGGGGGCAGCCGTCCACGACCACGCCCACGCCGCCGCCGTGAGATTCACCCCACGTGGTGATGCGAAAGAGTTGCCCAAAGGAACTGGCCATGACGTCATTGTGCGGAAAAATCGGGGCGCGGTCAAATCCGGTATAATTATTGGTATGGTATTATTTTGGACACGAAGCAGCGTGACGCTGCACCCAATCAAGAAACTTAACCGCCAAGAACGCCAAGGCAGCGTGACGGTCTTTGCAGACGGCCACCATACCCAATTATAAAAAATGCGTTTATTGCGGTTGTGCTGCAGAGGGGTTGCAGCCCGGCTGCAGCGACGCTGCATCCGCACCTTGCGGACGGCCAATGCGCCTGACGGCGCCGGGATAGGGTGGGGGTCTTGGGTCTGGGGGGATGGGGTCCAGGGAATCGGGAACAAAAAAGAGCGGGAGCGCAGCGTCCTTACCGATCTACGGCTGAAGCAAGAGGCATCTCGGGTGTATTCTTGGTCGCCAGAGCAATCCACTTTGATACACTGAAAGGGGCGGAATCGGCCTGATTTTCCTGCGACTGCTTAGTCAAACGCATAGCGCAGGAATGGCGCTCGCAAAACTGGCCGGTTGGACACTATTCCATCGTGACGTTTGTATTTCCAAAAAATCCGGCGACCCAACAACTACATTTCACGCAAATCCGCATTCCGGAGGATAATTGCGCTGAAAAAATGAAGGTCGGTAGACGCATTATTGGCAACCTTTCAAACGATTTTTGGAAAAGTGAAGTTTAACCATGAATTGACGCGGGCAAATTTCTCGCGCAAATTTATTTTTTATCAGCTGACCTATGGCTCGGATTGAAACACTAAAACCGTATGTCGAACAACTTATATTCGGCATTGATGTGGATGCAAAGCGTTCGGGCTCTCGGTTCGCTTTTCATTTAGACTATGACTCGAAGACTTACCGCGAAAAGGCTCTGGCCGCTCTGATACGTGACTCTGTGGAGTATTTCGCATTAACCCACGAGGAATTTGAAGACTTTATACTGAAGGGTGATTTGATTTCGGCAAGGCGAAATCTGCTTTGAGAATTTATTTAACTTCGTAGCCCAAGAAAATCGCGCCAGCGTTATCAAGCTTGGCTTTGTGACGACCACACTTCAGTATGGTTTTACTGAACCCCACCAAATTGCATTAAAGGATGCCGGTGTCCCCGATGGGATAATTGAAAAGATTGGGGAGAAACTAAACGATTGCAGAACTAGTGAGGAAATTCGATTTCGTTTACGCATTAATCCTAAAATTCTCGACCTACTGTCTCCGTTTGAGCAAAAAATGCTGCGAAAGTTAATTTAATAATTGCGAGTTTGCGCCGACAAAAACAAAGGTTGGCGGACTCATTATTGGCAACCGCCCAAACGTTTTTTGGAAAAGCAAAATAACTAACTGCGGATACTTCTGAACTTATTGGCAGCCGTTTCACCACTAAACCTTGTTAACGCGATCATTGACGCTTTGTCTGATTCACAGTAAGCGTCACGCCGAGCACCTCTTGACAGAACAACGGCAAGGAGTCGTAAGTGTCAGAGATAATATGCTACGACGTTTATGATGCGAGCCGTTGCACCGACCGGCGTGTTTTGCTCCAGGC
>JBEKBA010000017.1:0-35350 GCA_050015635.1 Verrucomicrobiota bacterium | reverse complement strand
TCTTCTTACCATGAGCACGATAAATCTGAATGCAGAGATCACTTCCGGCGGAACATTGATTGATCCTGCGCGCGTCATCGGCACGGCCACTCAAGTCAATGTTATCAGTAACAGCGCCAGTGTCCAGCAGGCCTTCGATATTGCATCACACACGGAGCCGGTTCTCGTTCAAGTATCTCCGGGCCAATATCCCGGCGACCTCACGTTCGCCAACTGGCTGGGGTATCCGACCCTAACCGGCAACGAAGGCGTCACCGGCAACAACGGAGATGCCACTGAGCCGGTGATTACCGCCACCAACGTGATCATCAGCGAGGAAGACATGGATTCCTACCTCGAAATCGATGGCGTCAATCTCTCTGTCACCAACGCGCTGGGCACCGGGGTGTTGGACGTGCGCGGGACGCTGGAGTTCAACTACGTTTTGGTGGCCGTGGACAATCTGCTGCTGACCAATGGCGCGAACTGCACGATGATTTTCAACATTGGCACGTTCCAAGCGGGGAACACCGTGGTGTCGAACGGCCAGCCATTCGTCGTCGGCTACGGCGGCCTCGACGGTTCTGGCGACAAATATACCGCGAATTACATCCTGCAAGGGGGAACCCATTCATTCAACGATGGGCTGGTTGTTTCCAGCAATTCGCTCCTCTCCGGCTGCGGCACGGTCAACGGCGCGGTCACAAATTATGGCACGATCTACCTGAACAACGGCTGTGACATGTATTTCAACGGGCAGGTGGTGAACTACGGGAAGATTATTTCCGCCGCCAACGCAACGCCACATTTCACCGGCGGGCTGGTTGACAACACTGCGACCCGGTCTTTCCCGGTTCTGACATCGGACGGGGGCCTCGGGGTCACAAATGGGGAATTCACTTTCACGGTTGCCTGGAACACGAATCAGGTCATGATCGTTCAAATGTCCAGCGACCTTCAAAACTGGACTCCAGTGCAAACAAACACGATGACCACGCCCTATTTTCAGGTGACAATTCCCGCCCAGCCAGCGCCAGGAGGGACATTCTTTCGGGTGAATTAGTTACTGTGAGTTCAGCAAACATATTGAAGAGCTGAATTGATATTAAAGTGGTTGGGACGATCACTTTATCCGTTTAGAGGGGTTGCCGTCTCATCTGTGCGTGATTTAATCCGGCATAGCTTTGGAAGAGCGGACTATGTCTGAAACTTGTAACTGTCCTTCATGCGTATCCGCCTCACGATCACGCTCTGGAAAAGCGGGTTATGAAGGTAAATTTAAGCTGCCTGAGCGACCATTTGCTCCTTCGCTTGGGCCTCGGCCCATGGGCATCTTGGAAATAGTCGGCGAGAAATGCGCCCGATTGCTGGACGCCAGAGTGCGCTACGTCAAAGCCGCATTTGTCCAGACGGATGAAATCCACACTTTTGTCGGTTGCAAGGCACGGCGCACAACCCTTGACGATATTGATCGCGGCGATTTCTTCACGTTGTTGGATTGCTCATTTTGTGATGTATGGTGGTTTGGTTTAACTGGAAGCGGCAAGAATTAGTTATTCACCTTATTCACCGTTTCTCAATTTTTCAAAAATCAACAATCTAATGCACCAACACCAATCTCAACCGCTGGCGAGAATTTTATCGCATGAGCAAAAGGAAACAGGAAATCATTTTTCCAAATCCGGCAGATTTTTTTATTCCCTCAAAAAACTCCAAATAAATCCGAGCGTTTTTCAACACGCGCCGGATTGTTTTCGCGGTTGGCATTGCCGTTGCTAAAGGCCGCGTGCGCCAAACACAGCCATGCAATAGTAGCGTACTGCACACGCCCGCGGTGCGGGCAGGGCGGGGCAGTGGGTTGGCCCGGCGAACCAGTTAACCATCCTATGAAAAAAATATGAAGAAAATCGAAGCGATTATTAAACCGTTCAAACTCGAAGAAGTGAAGGACGCCCTCAGCGAAATCGGTATCGAAGGCATGACCGAGAGCGAGGTCAAGGGGTTTGGCCGACAGAAGGGCCACACTCAAATCTATCGCGGCAGCGAATACACCGTGGATTTTCTGCCGAAAATCAAAATCGAACTGGTCATCGCCGACGGACAGGTTGACGCCGCTGTTGCTGCAATTATCAAAGCGGCCAAGACGGGTAAAATCGGTGATGGCAAGGTGTTTGTTTCCGGCGTCGAACAGGCCGTGCGCATCCGCACAGAAGAAAAAGGCGATGCAGCCGTTTGAGCAACTTAAACATTTAAACCCCACTCCAATTAAAATCATGAAACGAAATTTTTTAACTCTCGCTCTGGTTGTAACCACCGCGCTTGGCGCATTTTCGCTGCGCGCGCAGACTACGAATGCTCCGGCTGCCACCAACGCGCCCGTGGCCGCCTGGACTACCAATGCACCGACAACGGAACAGCGCCTTGAATCAATTGAAGCGTATTTTCAAAACACCGACCCGACCGCAACTTACACGGACTCCAACGGTAACTGGACGGTAAATTTTGCGCTCGGTCCATCAATCATCAACACCAACCTGGTGAATAGCACGGGTAGGTATGTATCCTTCCCCGGAGCCGGTCACAATGCGTGGCTGCTGGCCAGCACGGCGCTGGTGTTGTTCATGACGTTGCCCGGTCTGGCATTGTTCTATGGCGGTATGGTCCGCAAAAAGAACGTGCTTTCCGTGATTGCCCAATGTTTCATGATCACTGGTTTGACGACGATACTGTGGATTATTTGCAGTTACGGAATGATCTTCGGTGGATCTGGCGGCGCACACGGTCAGGCTACAACAGGAGCCGTGAACGTGTGGGGCATGTACCACACTCAGGGTGAGGCGGGGCATGACTGGGTTCCGGGCATTGTGGGAAATCCAAAGGTATGTTGGATGTTTTCAAACGTCAATTCCTCGCCTAATCCGGGCTACTCTTATTGGGTGTCGGAAAACGTTTATGCCATGTTTCAATTGATGTTTGCCATCATCACTCCGGCGCTCATCGTGGGTTCGATTGCTGAACGCATGAAATTCTCCGCCGTCTGCGTTTTCATGACCCTGTGGATACTGCTCGTGTATAACACGCAGGGCCACATGGTCTGGGGCGTCAACGGCATGATGAATGGCTGCTGGAATCCGGATGCCAAGATTAAAGGTCTGGACTTTGCCGGCGGCACGGTCGTGCATATGTCTTCCGGCTGGTCGGGTCTGGTGTTGTGCATCATTCTGGGCAAACGCATCGGTTACCCGAAGGAACCCATGCCGCCGCATAGCATTGTGCTGACTTTCATCGGCGCTTCGATGCTCTGGGTTGGCTGGTATGGCTTCAACTCCGGCAGCGCGGTGGCGGGTGACGTCATTGCTGCCAATGCCTTTACCACCACGACGATTGCCACGGCGGTCGGCTCGTTCGTATGGCCGATGTGGGATTGGATTGTCAGAGGCAAGCCCACTGTGCTGGGTTTCTGCTCCGGCGCTGTGGCGGGCCTGGTGCTCATCACTCCGGCCTGCGGTTACGTGCTCCCGCATGGCGCACTTTGGATTGGCATCGCCGCCGGCACCATTCCGTGGTTCTTCTGCTACAAAATCAAAGGCTGGCTTGGCATGGATGACTCGCTGGATGCGTGGAGCGTTCACGGCGTTGGAGGAATGTGCGGTGCGATCATGACCGGTATGTTCGCCCGTCAGGAGGCCAATCCAAATCTGGCGACCTTTCTTAGCAAAACCGTCACGGACAAAATCTTTCAGCCGCAACTCGTGGAACAGTTGAAAACGGTTAGCGTGGCGCTGGTATTGTTTATCGTCGGCACAATTGTATGCGCCTACATCACCAAAATGTTGGTTGGCCTGCGTCCGACCGAGGAAGTCGAAATGGCCGGCCTCGACATAAACGACCACGGCGAAGTGGGCTACGACTACGACACCAAATAACCCCGGGTTGTTGGAAGATTCTCGACATTAACGAAACGGCGGGCGACGCAAGTTGCCCGCCGTCTTTATTTTGTTCAAATCACTTGAATCACCAGCGTCGTCGTGTTGTCGCGCCCGTCATTTTTCACCGAAGTTTCCACCAGGCGTTGCGCGGGATTAAAAGTTCCAGCGTTTGAGGTTTTTGACTCGCGCAAAAGTTCGGTCAGTTGATGATCGTAAAGTCCCTCCGTCAAACCATCCGTGCAAAGAAAGAAAATGTCGCCGCGTTCAAAAGCCACCGCGCCCACCTGCGGGTCAACAAATTGATTTCCGCCGCCAAGCGCCTTTTGCAGCACGTTGCGGCGCGGATGCGTGCGCGCTTCGCGTTCGTTGATTTGTCCGTTGCGGAGGAGCCAGCCAACGTGCGTGTCGTCGTGCGTGAGTTGTGTGACTTTTTTTTTGCGTTTCGGCAAATGATAAATCCGGCTGTCGCCGATGTGGCCGAAATACATCCAGCCCGGCGTGAACCAGCACAGGCTCAACGTTGTCTGCATTCCCTTGCACTCTTCGTAACTGTCGCCGATAAAAACCAGTGCGCGATGAATTTGATCGAAAAGTTCCGCCAGCACGTCGGCGAGCCCGGCGTTTAATCCGCTGGCGGATTGTTGGAACGAGCGCGGCAGCAGTGTGGTGATTTTTTCAACTGAAATCCGGCTGGCATACTCGCCGGCCATCGCTCCGCCCATCCCGTCGCTCACGGCGAAAACAAAATCCATTTTTTCCGTCGAGGCTTTGCCGAATTTTCCTAGGCGATAGACTTCCCTGGAGTCAAACTGGAGGCCGAGAAAAGAATCTTCGTTGTTGGAACGAACCCTGCCCCGATCCGTCCAACCAAACCACTGCAAGGATGCCAACGTTGAGGCTTTACGCGATTTATTTTGATTCATGTTGCGTTGGCCCGGAGGCGGGGAGAATGGTGGCAAATTCAAAATCAATCAAACAAAAGCGCCCGTCGGACGGGCGGTAGGTCACGTTGCGTATATCAGGGTCGTCATGGCGCACGCCGAATTGCTCAAGTTCGGCGAACAATTCCTGTGCGCGTTTCGTGTCCAGATGTTCCACGCGGCTGCCGCAATTTGTGGTGACGATTTGGAGTTTCATGGGTTTGGCTGCCAGCAATCGGGGAACGAATCCACAGCCGCGCGCTTCAAGGTGGCGCAGAACGCGCACCTCGTTTGCGAATCGCGCCTGTGCGTTTGGTCCGTGGTAAGTCTTGAATACCCGTCCATCAAAGCTCAAATGGACGGTGGCACGGAGAGTATCTTTGGCTGTCAACATACGACGGGAAGTGTGCCAGTTTCTCGTTTGGGATTCAATTATCACCGATTACAGGGGCGCGGCAGCGGCATTGCAGCGGTGCTGCAGCCACTATGCAGAGTGCAGCGCATCGAAGGGAACACGGATAAAAATGTGAAAGCATTCGGCGTGGACGGTCCTTGCGGACGACCAATGCGCCTGACGGCGCCGGGGATGGGGATAGGGTCCAGGAAATCGGGAATAAAAAAGCGGGAGCGGGGCGTCCCGACCACCACAAAAGTTTGTCAAAGACATAATCCCAACCGATTTAATCGCTGGCGCAAAGCCGGTTTGCAGAGAATGTTTTGTAACGAATCAAATTGAACAGCGCGGCCAAATTTCAACAGACTATTTTCCAATTGCGCGTGTGTGAATAAGATGTCGCAATTGAAAAAACCATTGCCAGATGGGGCTGAAACGCATTTCTCCAAGTGCGGCACGCAAAATTCTTGCGGGGTGGCACTCGCCCTGCTAAAAGCCGCGCACCATAGGTTCAACTAAAAAGTTGGATTGAATGACTTGTATCCACAGACAACAACAATATCCACGCACATGGCAAAATATAAATTAGAATACCTCTGGCTCGACGGTTACGAACCCGTTGCCAACCTCCGCGGCAAAACTCAAATCAAGGATTTTTCGGGCTTCCCGAAGCTTGAAGAACTTCCGATATGGGCCTTTGACGGCAGCTCGACCCGGCAGGCCGAAGGCCGCAGTTCTGACTGTATTCTCAAACCCATCGCGGTTTATCCTGACACCACCAAGAAAAACGGCGCGCTGGTGATGTGTGAAGTGTTGTTGCCCGGCAGCATGGCGCCGCATCCGAGCAATTCGCGCGCGGGCATACTTGACGACCCCAACGCCTGGTTCGGATTTGAACAGGAATATTTCCTTTACAAGGATGGAGCGCCACTCGGCTTTCCGCCCGGTGGTGGTTTCCCGCCCCCGCAGGGTGAATACTACACCGGCGTCGGCTACAGGAACGTCGGCGACATCGCCCGCGAAATCGTGGACACGCACCTCGACCTCTGCCTTGATGCCGGCATCAACCACGAAGGCATCAACTCCGAGGTCGCCAAAGGCCAGTGGGAATTTCAGATTTTCGGCAAAGGCTCAAGGACCGCCGCCGACCAGGTGTGGGTTGCGCGCTACCTCTTGACACGCCTCTGCGAAAAATATCAGGTGGATGTGAACTGGCATTGCAAACCGCTCGGCAAGGACGTGGACTGGAACGGCTCCGGCATGCACACGAACTTTTCCACGCAATACATCCGCGAAGTCGGTGGCAAGAGCTACTTCGAGGCGCTCATGGCCGCGTTCGACAAATACAAGAACGAACACATCGCCGTTTATGGCCCGGACAATCACCTGCGCCTGACCGGCCTGCACGAAACGCAGTCCATTGACAAATTCAACTACGGCGTGGCCAATCGCGGCGCATCCGTCCGCGTTTCGCAGAAGTTCATCGACAACGGCTATCGCGGATACCTGGAAGACCGCCGTCCAAATTCACAGGGCGACCCTTACAAAATCGCAAGCCGCATCCTGCAGACCGTTGCGACCGTGCCGACCGGTTCGCCCAAAAAGGCCAAGAAAAAATAGGCGGAAATCTTGCAGATAACCCGCGGGAGGAACCGGGTTGACGGCGCGGACGAAAGTTCGCGCCGTTTTATTTCAACCGCGCCGCCAGTTCTTCACCCAACAAAACGGCTTCTGCCATCGGGCGTTTTGCTTCCCCGCGCTTGACGGTTTCATCACGAAATGAAACCGCGCGCATGAAAATTTTGTCGCCAACAACTTCCGCGCAGGCCGCCATCGGACTCTGGCAGCCGCCGCCCATCGCGCGCAGAAACGCGCGCTCCGCCGTCACGCATTGAAACGTGTTGAAATGATTCAGCCGCTCGCAGATTTTCAAGATGCGCCCGTCATCGTCGCGAATCTCAATGCCCATCGCGCCCTGACCCGCACACGGCAGCATCACGTCAAAATCCAAAACTGTCGCCAGCAAGCCATCCGGCACGGCATCGCCGGCTAATTTTCCATCCGGGTTGATTTCAAAATTCAACCGCGTCAAACCCGCGAGCGCGAGAACCGTCGCGTCCAATTCTGCGCGCCCGGCGACTTTCTGCAATCGCATCGGCACGTTGCCGCGAATCCCGACGACCTTGAAATCCGGTCGCGACTCGAGCAATTGAGCCTTGCGCCGTGTGCTGCCGCTGGCGATGACCGCGCCTTCCGTAAAATTTTTCAACTGCAAGTGGGGCGCGAAACCCTTGAGTGAACTTTGGCCGGGAGACCAATCCTGTTGGTCCTTGACCGTTGATTGTTGGCTGGCCAGAAATTCCGCGTCACGATAAATCAGGACATCGCGCGCATCCATGCGCTTTGGTGTCGCCGCCAGAATCAAACCGGCGGGCAGATCGGTCGGCAAATCTTTCAGGCTGTGAACGGCGAGATCGGCCCTGCTTTTTAGCAGCGCGATTTCCAGTTCCTTTGTGAACAAACCTTTGGGCAAACCGCCTTCGACCAGTGAGGATTTTTGCATTTTGTCGCCGGTCGTTTTGATGATTTTCAACTCGAAGCGCAGGCGCGGAAAGATTTTGCGGCATTGCTCCGCGATCGAGCCGGCTTGCGCGAGTGCCAGCGCGCTGCCGCGCGTGGCGATTACAATGGGTCGTTCGGACGGCAT
The DNA here is from genome assembly GCA_050015635.1 of Verrucomicrobiota bacterium. Classification (GTDB taxonomy): domain Bacteria; phylum Verrucomicrobiota; class Verrucomicrobiia; order Limisphaerales; family UBA11358; genus UBA11358. Next base: position 27,421 of record JBEKBA010000017.1, on the reverse strand, counting down.
TTTTGGAGGGAATTAACGGAATTCATCGGATTGAAAAATAATTCTGATAATTTTTAAATTCTGTCCCTCATTCCCGGCCGAAGGCGAATTGGGAATTTGGTGGCGGGCTGATGGAATGAGCGCGAAGCAACGCCTCGACTTTTTCGCGGATGATTTTTTCGCAACGGACGATTTCCTCTCGGCGCTGTTTTAAATAGTCGTCGGCGATGGATTGCAGATCGTCAATGTTGTAAAGATAGACGTTCTCCAGAAAATTCACGGCGGGATCTATGTCGCGCGGCACGGCGATGTCAATCAGCAGCAACGGACGGTTTTTGCGAAGCTTCATCAACGATTCGAGTTTGGCGCGATCAAGAATATGATGCGGCGCGGCGGTGCTGCTGATGGCGATGTCGATTTTTTGGAATTCCGCCGACCAATCATCGAACTGCACGGCGCGTCCGCCGAATTCCTTTGCCAGAATCTGTGCGCGTTCGAATGAACGGCTGGAAACGATGATGCTCCTGGCCCCGCGTGAAAGCAGGGCGCGCGTGGTCTTCTCGCTCATTTCACCCGCGCCGATGACGAGCACTTCGCGTTCGTCAAGCGAACTGAAAATCTTTTCCGCCAGTTCCACCGCGACGGACGCCACGGACACGCTGCCGCGCTGAATGTGGGTGTGGGTGCGAATGTGTTTGGCAGCGTTGAACGCGCGTTGGAACGCTTTGTTCAGCCGTGCGCCGGTATGTTGATGCCGGCGCGCAAGTTCGTAAGCGGTTTTGAGCTGGCCGAGAATTTCCGTTTCACCCAGCACCATCGAGTCAAGTCCGCTGGCGACTTTGAACAGGTGTTGCAAACTTTGCGGTTCGGCGAACGTGTAGATTTCTTCGCCGGGCGGCTCGTCAGCGGCATGGGCTGTCTTGAGAAATTGTTTTAATCCGGCAAACGCTTTTGCCGGCTCAAGCGCCGTGGCGGCGTAAATTTCCACACGATTGCACGTTGAGAGAATCACCGCTTCATCGGCGGTGCCGCTTTCGCGCAGCGATTTGAGCGCGCCGGGAATTTTCGATTTGGCAAAAGCGAATCGTTCCCGCAGTTCAACGGGCGACGAGTGGTGGCTCAAGCCGATGACGACGACGTTCATGGGTGGTGGATGGGCGACAGTAAAAGAAAGCCCCAAAACGTGAGCAGAATGAAGGCAAAGCCGCCGGCCACGCTCCACGCGAATCGCCGTCCGCCCTGCCTGAATTTCCAACGGGAAACCAACAACACGAGATAAAATGCCCAGATGACAATGGAATAATCAATGAGCGGATCGTTTTTGAAATAAACGCCGTATTTTTGTTCCAGTAAAAACGGGCTGATCAAAAGTCCGCCGGTGAGCAGGATAATTCCGCCGAGCAGCAGGCTGTTCATCACGCGTTCGAGCCTTTGGATGGGCGGCAGCAGGGAAAAAATCGCGCGCAGTTTATGAAATTTCAGATCGTGTTCCTCGGTCAAAAACATCAGCGCGGCGACGGCGCTTAATCCGAATGCGCCAATGGCCAGAAAAATCAAAGCCGCGTGCAAGCTGGTTAATCCGTTTGAAAAATCCGGTTGCGCGGCGTGCGGTGGGTCAAGTGCCGGCATGAGCGCGAACACGCCCATGAAAAACAGGATGTGTGATGCGAACGCGCCAAGGAACCGCAATCGCGGCAGCAGGCCGATGACCAGATACGCGGCGACGATGGTCCACGCGATGAAGATTGTGGCTTCGTAAAGATTGTTGACCGGACATTGGTTGATGGAGAAACCGCGCTTGAACATCGCGATGGTGTGCAACGCAAACGCGGCGAGCAGCAGGATATAATTCACACGGTCATCCTTGCGAAAGCCTTTCCGCCACAGGAAAACCGAGTAGGCCGAACTCAAGCCGTAAAGCACAACGGCGAGCAGAAAGAAATGCCGGTCAGTGAACCAAAACACGAGATCAGGTTAAACGTGGCAACGGACGGTGCAAGCGGCAAGTGGGCGAACAACCCGCCCGCGCTATTATTGTTCGCTCCGGTTGTTCTGACTGTTTAATTGCGCGGCCTGATCGTTCAGTTTTTGCTGGACTTGATCCGTGTCACGCATCTTTTTCTGGTTTTGCCATTCCATTTGCTCTTCCGGAGTCTGACAACCAGACAGGACTGCTCCCAAAACCACAAATGCGAGTGTTATTTTAACTTTCAACATAATGCCGGTCGGTGAACCAAGCCAGACTGACAGGTTAAACGCGAAAACAGACCGTGCAAGTGGTAATTTGGCAAGCTGCGGAGCAGCGACCGATCTGCCATCTCCCAACGCCCATCTGTTAGATTGCGCTAGTTAAATTCAATGACTTTGCGGCCACAACCCCAAAATCCCATAAAGAGGGTCGTGCGGGTTTGTATCTGGATAATGGTAGAGTCCTTGAGATTCCAAATTCGCTTCATCACCTGCTGTTGGAGGACGCAATGAACTGCATCCGCTTCCCATCACAGCAAACACAATAGCCAGCAAAGTCATTTGCGCTTTGGCTTTCATTGTCAGGTCACTAACCCCTTAAACCTGAACCACAATCACCTTAAAATCAAGTGGCAGTTCCGCAAGCTTGTTACTGACATTAAAGCCGTTCCGCTGGATGGTTGATGTCGCTTGCCAATCGCACCTGCGTTTTGTCTAATCCGTCCGTGCTCAATCAGCAGACGCTCAATCGTCCCGCCAGCTTTTCCGGCATCGGCCTGCACAGCGGCAACCGGGTCAACATGACGATTCTACCCGCGGCCGCCAACAGCGGCGTGCGTTTCCGCCGGGTTGACCTTGAAGGCAAACCGGAAATCGAGGCGCGCGTGGAAAATGTCGGCGAAACGAACCGTTCCACGACGCTTGCCAAAGGCAATGTAAAAATCCACACGGTTGAGCACGTCCTTGCCGCGCTTGCAGGTTATGGAATTGATAACGCAGTGGTTGAACTGGATGCGAACGAACCACCGATTGCCGATGGCAGTTCGCGCGAATTTTGCAAAATCATTCAGGCCGCCGGCATTGTGCCGCAGGTGGAAAAGCGAGAGACGTTCACACCCGCCGAACCGATTGAATTGGAAACGGGCGAGACGGTGATGACGTTATTCCCTGACGACGGTTTCAAAATCACCTGCACGAGCGCGGACAAGCAGGGACGGTTCACGCAGTTTTTCAGCACGGAAGTCACGCCGAAGACCTGGGAAAAGGAATTGTCGCACGCGCGGACGTTTTGTTTTTTTGAAGAAATCGAGCACCTCATCAAAAACAATCTGATCAAGGGCGGCAGTCTGGAAAACGCCGTTGTGATACGCGACGACGCGGTGCTGACGACCGAACCGTTGCGTTACCCGGAGGAATTCGTGCGGCACAAGATGCTCGACATCATTGGCGACCTGTCATTGCTCGGTCGTCCGATGCGCGGGCATTTGATTGCGGTAAAACCGAGCCACGCGGCAAATTGCGAATTCGTCCGGCAGATTACCGCGCAAATGAACAAGCCATTGCGCGCGGCGCAGACCTTCGCGCCACCGCCGGCGAAAGTCTCCAGCGCAATTCCGGGTGAGGAAATTGTTGCCGGGGACGGCGCGATGAATGTCGAGGAGATCATGAAATTGCTGCCGCATCGCCCGCCGTTCATGATGGTGGACCGGATTCTGAAGATTGATGGCAATAAAATCGTCGGTGCCAAAAATGTCACGATCAACGAGCCGTATTTTGCGGGGCATTTTCCGGGGCATCCGGTCATGCCGGGCGTGTTGCAACTTGAAGCGATGGCGCAGGTCGCGGGCGTGTTGTTGCTGAAAAACATTCAAGCCGCGAATCAGGTGGCGTATTTCATGTCTGCCGAGCATGTGAAATGGCGCAAACCGGTGTTTCCGGGCGACGTGCTGGTGGTTGAAGTGGAATTGACAAAAGCGCGCGGCAAAATCGGCAAAGGCAGGGGCGTCTGCAAGGTCGGCGGCGAAATTGTAAGCGAGGCGGAAATCACCTTCATGTTGCGCGACGCATGATCCATCCTTCGGCAGTCATCCATCCCAAATCACGGATCGGTTCGGGTTGCAAAATCGGACCTTATTGCGTCATTGGCGAACACGTCGCGCTCGGCGACGGCTGTCAATTACATTCACACATCGTCATTGACGGCCACACGAAGCTGGGCAGGGAAAACGAGATTTTTCCTTTCGCAAGCATCGGGTTGAAGACGCAGGATTTGAAGTGGAAAGGCGGTGTCACGCGCACGGAAATCGGCGATGGCAACACCTTCCGCGAATACGTCACGATTCACAGCGCGACGGGCGAGGGCGAAGTCACGCGCGTCGGCTCACACAATCACATTCTGGCTTACTGTCACATTGCGCACAACGTGACGCTCGGCAGTCACGTGATCATGTCCAACGTTGCGACGCTCGCGGGACACGTGACGGTCGAGGATTATGCGGTGATTGGCGGGCTGGTGGCGATACATCAATTTTGCCGCATCGGGAAAATGTCCATCACCGGCGGCTGTTCAAAAGTCGTGCAAGACGTGCCGCCGTACATGCTGGCCGACGGCAATCCGGCGGAGACACGCACCGTCAACAAAATTGGCATGGAACGCAACGGCGTTTCCGAGGAAGCACAGGCGGCGATGAAATCGGCTTACAAAATTTTGTTTCGCGAAGGCCTGACGATTCCCAACTCGCTGGCGAAGATCGAAAAAGAATTACCGCCGTTGCCGGAGGTTCAATGTTTAATTCAATTTGTGCGAGCCAGCGAACGTGGAATCAGCAAATAATTTTTTAAAATGCTGTTGACATGACTTGCATTGTTTCATAATTTCACGCTGCTGGTAGTCCGTAAAAAGTCAAATTAGCCGTTAGCCACTCGAATTTTTGTGAAAAAAAAGCGAGGGGAACGGTTTTTTGTCGTTTTGCGTATCAGGTTGGATGAATGATTTGAATGTTGCCCATGTAGCTCAGTTGGTAGAGCACATCCTTGGTAAGGATGAGGTCATCAGTTCAATCCTGATCATGGGCTCCAGTTTAACGCAACGAACGAAACCAAACGCAGGAGAAACAAATGGCTAAAGAGCAATTTCAACGAACGAAACCGCACGTCAACGTCGGCACCATCGGCCACGTTGACCATGGTAAATCCACTTTGACGGCCGCGATTGTGCATACACAAAGCAAAAAGGGATTGGCCAAACCAATTTCCTACGCCGACATCACCAAGGGCGGCACGGTGCGCGATGAAACCAAGACGGTGACCATCGCAGTTTCGCACGTGGAATATGAAACCACGACGCGCCATTACGCGCACGTTGACTGTCCCGGCCACGCCGATTATGTAAAAAACATGATCACCGGCGCGGCTCAGATGGACGGGGCGATACTCGTCGTCAGTGCGGCGGACGGCCCGATGCCACAAACGCGTGAACATATTTTGCTTGCGCGCCAGGTCGGGGTTCCGGCCATCGTCGTTTTCCTGAACAAGGTTGACCTCGTGGACGACAAGGAATTGCTCGACCTTGTGGAAATGGAAATTCGCGACCTGCTTACAAAATATCAATTCCCCGGCGACAAAACGCCGATCATCCGCGGCAGCGCGACGGCGGCAATGGCGAACAAGCCGGAAGGGGAAAAAGCCATTCAGGAATTGATGGACGCGATTGATAATTTTATTCCGCTCCCGACCCGCGAAGTGGACAAACCATTTCTGATGTGCGTTGAAGACGTGTTCAATATTGAAGGTCGCGGCACCGTTGTGACCGGCCGGGTTGAGCGGGGCGTCCTCAAGAAAATGGAAGAAGTTGAAATTGTCGGCTTGAAGGACACGCGCAAAACCGTCGCGACGGACATTGAAATGTTCCGCAAACTTCTGGATTCGGCGAGCGCGGGCGATAACGTTGGCGTGTTGCTGCGCGGCACGAAAAAAGAAGAAGTTGAACGCGGCATGGTTTTGTCCAAGCCGGCCTCGATCAAGCCGCATACGAAATTCAAAGCGGAAGTTTACGTGCTTTCGAAGGATGAAGGCGGCCGTCACACACCGTTCTTCACGAATTATCGTCCGCAATTTTATTTCCGCACCAGCGATGTCACCGGCACGCTGACCCTGGCGCAAGGCGTCGAAATGGTCATGCCCGGCGATAACGTCTCGGTTGATATTGAATTGCAAAAGCCGGTCGCGATGGAAAAGGGACAGCGTTTCGCGATTCGTGAAGGCGGTCGCACGATTGGCGCCGGTCGCGTGGCGGAAGTCGTCGCGTAGGGCGGTTTTTTAATCCGGGAGCTGGAGATTGGAATTTCTCCTGCTCCCTTTTTGTCCGAAAGATGAAACGAATTCGACGGTGTAGGGCGTTAGCTCAATTGGTAGAGTAGCGGTCTCCAAAACCGTTGGTTGGGGGTTCAAGTCCCTCACGCCCTGCCAACCGGAGAGGTGGCAGAGTGGTCTATTGCGGCGGTCTTGAAAACCGCTTCGGCTTAACGGCCGACGGGGGTTCGAATCCCTCCCTCTCCGCCAGAAAAAATTTGTGAGCAACTTGACAATTACAATTTGGGTGGTGGTCGTCGGGGCAGTCTTTGCCTATTTGTGGTGGCAGGGGCAAATCCGGCGTGTGTCCGATTACGTGCGGGAAACATGGGAAGAATTAAAAAAATGTTCATGGCCGACGTGGCAGGAATTGAAAGGCTCGACGATGCTCATGGCGATTTCAATCGGTTTGCTCGGGGCATTCACCTTCGGGCTGGATTTTGTCTATAAGCATATTTTCTTGTGAGTGCGCGCAACCAGTGGTTCATCGTCCAGACGCTTTCCGGCCAGGAACAAAAGGTCAAGGAAAGCATTGAGAAGCGCGTCAAGACCGACGAGATGCAGGACTTCGTCAGGGAAGTTCTTGTGCCGATGGAGAAAGTCGTAGAGGTGCGAAATCAAAAGAAAACCGTTTCCAGCCGCAAGCTGTGGCCGGGCTACGTTTTCGTGGACATGGTGTTGCTCGATGAAAATAATCGTATTATCGAGGAGCCTTGGTATTTCATCAAGGAAACGCAGGGTGTGATTGGTTTCGTCGGTGGCGAACCGCCCGTGCCGACACCGACCGAAGAGGTTGAGTCCATCAAGGCGCAAATTTCCGCGTCGGAAGAGACGGAAAAGCCGAAGGTCAATTTTGAAATCGGTGAGACCATCAAGATCAACAACGGGCCGTTCCTGAATTTCAGCGGCGTGATTGAGGAAATTGATCCCGAACGCGGCAAGCTGAAAGTGACCGTGAACATTTTCGGACGCAACACGCCGGTCGAACTCGAATACTGGCAGGTGGAAAAATCGTGATGCGAGCAGCGTTGAATCGTTGAATCGGTTCGGCGACCAGACAATTTAACGAATGAACGAATAACATGGCAAAGAAAGTCACAGGACAGATCAAATTGCAGATTCCGGCAGGCCAGGCGAATCCCGCGCCGCCGGTTGGCCCGTCGCTCGGTCAGCATGGCGTCAACATCATGGCGTTCTGCAAGGAATTTAACGCGGTGACCAAAAACGACGCAGGACTTGTGATTCCCGTCGTCATCACGGTTTATCAGGACAAGTCGTTCACGTTCATCACCAAGTCGCCGCCGGCGTCCATTTTGTTGAAAAAAGCGGCGGGCATCACCGCCGGCTCAAAGGTGCCGAACAAGGACAAGGTCGGCAAGGTGACGCGCAAACAGGTTTTAGACATTGTGAAGATGAAGTCGAAAGATATGAACACGACGTCCGAGGAAGCGGCGTTCCGGGTCATTTCCGGCACGGCGCGCAGCATGGGAATTGAAGTTGTCGGATAAACAAAAACATAAAGTGCAGGAGAGCTTTAGACCCGCTTGCACCGCACAAAATAAAATGCCCAGTAAACGATTCAAGAAGGCGCTCGAAGTGGTGGACGCCAAAAAAGCGTATCCACTGAAGGACGCCGTCGGTGTCCTCGCAAAATTTCCGAAGGCGAAATTCAACGAGACGATTGATCTCGCGTTCCGCCTTGGTGTTGACCCGAAACAATCCGACCAGATGGTTCGCGGCACGGTCCCGCTTCCGCACGGCAGCGGCAAGGCGGTGCGCGTCCTGGTTTTCACCCGCGATGGCGCGGCGGCGGACGCGGCCAAGGCGGCAGGCGCGGAACACGTCGGCTTTGAGGACATGATCAAAAAATGTCAGGACGGCTGGGCGGATTTTGACGTGGCGGTTGCCACGCCGGAAGCGATGATTGAAGTCCGCAAACTCGGCAAAGTCCTCGGACCGCGCGGCCTGATGCCGAATCCGAAAACTGGAACGGTTACGGATGACACGGCGAAAGCGGTGAAGGAAGTCAAAGCCGGCCGCGTGGAATTCAAGACGGACAAGGCGGGCAACGTTCATGTGATCGTCGGCAAGGCTTCATTCGCAGCGAATCATCTTGAAGAAAACGCGCGCGCGGTGATTGAAGCGGTTTTCAAGGCGCGTCCGACAAGTGTCAAAGGCGATTATGTTCAGAGTTGCACGCTTTCGACGACGATGAGTCCCGCCGTGCGCGTGGACGTTCGCGAGTTTGCAAACAATTAACTGAATTTTTCCATGCGTGCTGAAAAACAAATTTTGACGAAAGAATACGCAACGCGGTTGAACGCCTCGCCATTCTTCATCGTGATTGGCTATCAAGGACTGAAGGTCGCTCATTTGAGCGAATTGCGGAAGCGTCTGCAAACCGCGGGCGCGGAAGTTCACATTGTAAAAAATTCCCTTTTCCGAATTGCGGCCAAAGAGGCCGGCGTCGGCGAATTGAACGGGGCATTGACCGGACAAATGGCCGTAGTCACCGGACAAAAGGACATTTCCGCCGCTGCGAAGGCGCTGAAAAATTTCGGTGCGGAGTTCGACAAACTGAAAATCAAGTTTGCCTACTTGAACAACCAGCGGATTGAAGAAGCTGGAATCATCGCGCTGGCGGACTTGCCGAGTCTGGATGTATTGCGCGCCAGGTTGCTTGGCTTGCTGAACGCGCCCGCGACGAAGCTGGTGATTTTAATCAATACGCCCGCGTCACAACTCGCGCAGGTCATCAAGGCGAGATCGGAAAAAGCTTGAAACAGAATTTCCGTTTCGCCTGGTTGCGGAGCGGATGAACAAACAACAACAACGTAAATCGTCGGTTTGCGGGCCGTGAACTGAAATTCGCCGTGGCCGCGGCGGACGACGAGACGACAGAAAGACAGTATATGGCTGAAATTGCAAACATGGTGGAAGAATTGAGCAAGCTGACGGTTTTGGAAGCCGCCGACCTGGTAAAACAACTTGAAACCAAATGGGGCGTTTCCGCCGCCGCACCCGTCGCGGTTGCGGTTGCCGGCGGCGCTGCCGCCAGTGGTGCCGCCCCGGCGGCTACAGCGAAGGATACGTTCGATGTGATTCTCGTTTCCGTTCCGGCGGACAAGAAAATTGCGGCGATCAAGGCCGTTCGCGAAGTGAAAACCGGCCTCGGCCTGGCGGAAGCCAAGGCGCTGGTCGAAGGCGCGCCGAAACCGGTGCTTGAAGGTGCGAACAAGGCGGACACGGATGCAGCCAAGAAAAAGCTCGAGGAAGCCGGCGCAAAAGTGGAAGTCAAGTAATTGACGAATCCGGGGCGGCGGCGTTTTGCCGCCGGCCTGTTCCCACACATTTGCGGGTGGAAATTTGTTTTGAATTTTTTTGAGTTACGCAGCAGGAAAAATTGTCAGTTTCGGTTTGGGCGGGCTTGTCGTTGAACGCGACGCGCCTGCCTTGTGCAGTTAATTAAAAATTGTCGGCCCGGCGCCGTTGCCGGGCCAAACGAGAAAGTCCAAATGCCATCGCGAGTCACAGAAAGAATCAATTTCGGCAAAATCAAAGAGATTGTAGTGCCGCCAAACATGATCGAATTGCAGACAAATTCCTACACGGAATTCCTGCAAGCCGATGCGTCCCCGAATAAGCGCCAGAAAGATACCGGCCTGGAAGCGGTTTTCCGCGAAGTATTTCCCATCAAGAGCTACGACGAAAAGTGCGAACTGGAATACAAATCCTATGAGATCGGCGAACCGAAACTGGACTGGCTCGAATGCCTGCGCGAAGGTTTGACGTATGGCGCGCCGCTTTACGTCACGTTCCAGCTCAAGGAAGAGGGCAAAAGCGCGAAAGAAGAAAGAGTTTTCATGGGCGAACTGCCTTTGATGACGCCGCAAGGCACGTTTGTCATCAACGGCGCGGAACGCGTCGTGGTCAGCCAGTTGCACCGTTCGCCTGGAATCGCGTTCGAAGCGACACAGCATCCGAACGGAAAAATACTGCACAGCTTCCGCGTCATTCCCGATCGTGGTTCGTGGTATGAAGCGCAGTTCGACACGAGCGATTTACTTTATGTTTATCTTGACCGCAAAAAGCGCCGCCGAAAATTTTTGACGACAACATTTTTCCGCGCGTTAAGCTTTTTGGACGTCGAAGGCGGCATCGGCAAAGGCAAGGACAACGGCGAAAAAACCCGCGGTGGTGACGAGGAAATTCTCAAGCTATTTTACGAAATTGAGGAGCTTACGGTCAAAGAGGCCGAAAAGCTTGAAGATTTGCCGAATCGCGTTCTGATTCAAGACGCGACGGACGAGGAAAAAGGTCTCGTAGTCGCGCGCGCGTTCGAGCCGCTGTCAAAAGCCGTCGTCAAACAAATCGCCGAACTGGGAGTAACCAAAATCAAGGTCGTGGACACGTCGGTTGACGAAGGCATCATGATCAAATGCCTGAAAAAAGACCCGGCGAAAAACGAGGAAGAAGCGCTTAAGGACATTTATCGTCGTTTGCGTCCGGGTGATCCGCCGACGGCGGCGAACGCACGCGCGTTGCTCAAGCGGCTTTTCTTTGATCCGAAACGTTACGATTTGGGCCGCGTGGGCCGTTACAAAATCAACCAAAAGCTCGGCCTGAAAGACAAAGAGGATTCACGCATTTTGACGAAAGGTGATTTAGTCGCCGCGACGAAGTACTTGCTCCGCCTCAAAAAGGGTGAAGGTTCGCTTGATGATATTGACCATCTGGGCAGCCGCCGCATTCGCACGGTCGGCGAATTGCTCGCCAACCAGTGTCGCGTCGGTCTCGCACGCACCGAGCGCCTTGTCAAGGAACGCATGACGTTGTTCGATCAAAGCATCGAGGCAATGATGCCCCAGAAGTTGATTAATCCCAAGGCGCTCTCGGCGGTCATTCGCGACTTCTTTGGCCGCTCGCAATTGAGCCAGTTCATGGATCAAATCAATCCGCTGGCAGAATTGACACACAAACGCCGCTTGTCGGCGCTCGGGCCGGGCGGACTTTCACGCGACCGCGCGGGCTTTGAAGTCCGCGACGTGCATCCGTCGCACTACGGCCGCATTTGTCCGATTGAAACGCCCGAAGGCCCGAACATCGGACTCATTGCATCGCTCGCGACGTTTGCGCGCATTAACGATTTTGGTTTTCTCGAGACGCCGTATCGCAAAGTCGAAAAAGGCCGGGTTACCGATCGCATTGATTACCTGACCGCCGACCGCGAGGAACAATTCATTGTCGCGCAGGCAAACTCATTGATTGACGACAAGGGACATTTCCTGACCGACCGCGTCGTTTGCCGCGCCCGAACCGACTTCATTGACGTTGAACCGTCGCGTGTGGATTACATGGACGTTTCACCGAAGCAGTTGGTGTCCATTGCCGCATCGTTGATTCCGTTTTTGGAACATGACGACGCTAACCGCGCGTTGATGGGTTCAAATATGCAACGCCAAGCCGTGCCGTTGCTCGTGACCGAAGCGCCGCTTGTGGCGACCGGGCTCGAAGACCGCGTTGCGCGCGATTCGCGCGCGGTTGTGGTCGTTGACGAAAGCGGCAAAGTTGCGTCCGTCACCGGCAATCAAGTCATCATGACTGAAGACGGCAAGCTGCCGGAAACGAAAAAGAAAATCAAGCATGATCCCGCGAACGGCACCTGGGTTTATCCAATCCGCAAATTCATGCGCTCGAATGCCGCGACATGCATCAACCAGAAAATCCTGGTTCACAAGGGCGATCATGTCAGAAAAGGACAGATCATCGCCGACGGCCCTTGCACGCAAAACGGCGAACTTGCGCTCGGCCGCAACGTGCTCGTCGCATTCATGCCGTGGAACGGCTACAACTTTGAAGACGCCATTCTCATCAGCGAAAGAATCGTGAAGGAAGACATTTTCACGAGCATTCACATTGATGAATTTGAAGTTGCGGCGCGTGATACGAAGCTTGGCCCTGAAGAAATTACGCGCGACATTCCGAATCTCGGTGATGAGGCGTTGAAAAATCTTGCGCCTGACGGCGTCATCCGCGTCGGCGCGGAAGTCAAGCCCGGCGATATTCTCGTCGGCAAAATCACGCCGAAATCTGAAACGGAACTCGCGCCGGAAGAGCGCCTGCTCCGCGCGATTTTCGGCGAGAAAGCCGCGGACGTGAAAGACACGTCGCTCAAAGTTCCGTCCGGCACTTACGGCATCGTCATGGACGTGAAAGTTTCGTCCAAAAAGGACGGCGAACGCACAGTCAAATCGGCTTCGAGCGAGGAGAAGCGTCACGCGAGGCAGATCGAAGACGATCACAAGAAAAAGACCGACGAATTGCGCGATCAATTGACCGAAGCGTTGAGCAACATTTTGCTTGGCGAAAAAATTCCGCTCGACGTGGTGAATTCGGAAACCGGCGAAATCATCATTCCGGCGAACCGCAAGATTACGAAGACGCTTTTACGGAAGCTCGCGACGGTTTATGACCGCATCGAAATTGATCCATCGCCGATACGCAACAAAATCAGCGAAATCATCGGACAATTCAAAAAGAAATTTGATGATTTGCAAATGCAATACGACGAGGAAATGGAGCGTGCCGAAGCTGGTGACGGGACCGAAGCCGGCATCGTCAAGTCGGTGAAGGTTTATATCGCGTCGAAGCGCAAGCTTTCCGTCGGTGACAAGATGGCCGGGCGCCACGGCAACAAGGGCGTTGTCGCGCGTATCGTGAAGGAGGAAGACATGCCGTTCCTCGCGGACGGAACGCCGGTGGAAATTGTTTTGAATCCGCTCGGCGTGCCGTCGCGCATGAACGTCGGTCAGGTACTCGAAACGCACCTGGGCTGGGCCGCGAAGATTCTCGGATTGAAATTCGCGACGCCGGTTTTTGACGGCATCAAGGAAAAGGACATTCGCGGCTATCTCAAGCAGGCTGGATTGCCGGAACACGCCAAGACACATCTATACGATGGTCGCACGGGCGAGCAGTTCGATCAGGAAATTGTCGTCGGCTATATTTATATGATGAAGCTCGGACACCTGGTCGCGGACAAGATTCATGCCCGCGCGGTCGGGCCTTATTCGCTCGTCACGCAACAGCCGCTCGGCGGCAAGGCGCAATACGGCGGCCAACGCTTCGGCGAAATGGAAGTATGGGCGATGGAAGCCTATGGCGCGGCTTACACATTGCAGGAATTGCTCACTGTGAAATCCGACGATGTGCAGGGCCGTACGCGAATATACGAGAGTATCGTCAAAGGTGACAATTCGCTCGAAGCGGGAATTCCCGAATCGTTCAACGTGCTTGTGAAAGAAATGCAATCGCTCGGCCTCGATGTGAAGGTGGGTTATTCAAATCCGGCGGAACACGCGGAAGAACCGACGGCATTGGCAGCGCTTTAATTAAAATTAACAACGGACAATTTTGTATGACTGGCAATAAAGAAAACGCGCGGGAATTACTCGGCTTGGAAAAGGTCAACCAAGTGGATTACATCGGGATTACGCTCGCGTCGCCCGACGCCATCCGTTCGTGGAGCAAAGGCGAAGTCAAGAATCCTGAAACCATCAACTACCGCACGTTCAAACCGGAAAAAGGCGGCTTGTTCTGCGAACGCATTTTTGGTCCGGTCAAGGATTGGGAATGTTCCTGCGGCAAGTATAAGCGCATCAAACATCGCGGCATCGTCTGCGACCGTTGCGGCGTTGAAGTGACGCTGGCGCGTGTGCGCCGCGAGCGCATGGGGCACATCGAACTTGCCGTGCCGACGTGCCACATCTGGTTTTTCAAGTGTATGCCCTCGCGCATCGGCCTCGTGCTTGACGTGACGGCGCGCAATCTGGAGCGCGTGATTTATTACGAGGATTATCTCGTAATTGATCCGGCCAACACGCCGTTGAAGCAAAATCAATTGCTCAACGAACATGAATATCGTGAAGCGCGCGAAACTTACGGCGCGGATGCGTTCGTCGCCAAAATGGGCGCGGAGGCCGTGCGCGAGGCGTTGTCGCGTGTGGATTTAGCGAAGGGCATTGATCAATTGCAACAGGCGATGACCGAGACCAAGAGCAAACAGATTCGCAAAAAATTGGCGAAGCGGATCAAGCTGCTCCAAGGTCTTCAAATTTCCAAGAGCCGTCCCGAATGGATGATTCTCACGGTGCTGCCGGTGATTCCACCCGATCTACGTCCGCTCGTCCCGCTGGAAGGCGGACGTTTTGCGACTTCGGATTTGAACGATTTATATCGCCGCGTCATCAACCGCAACAACCGTCTTAAGACGTTGCTGCAGCTCAAGACGCCGGAAGTCATCATCCGCAACGAAAAGCGCATGTTACAGGAAGCTGTGGACGCGTTGTTCGACAACGGTCGTCACGGTCGTCCTGTTACCGGCGCGGGCAACCGTTCATTGAAATCTTTGAGCGATATGCTCAAGGGCAAGGGTGGACGTTTCCGTCAAAATTTGCTCGGCAAACGCGTGGATTATTCCGGTCGTTCGGTCATCGTCATCGGGCCGGAACTGAAATTGAACCAGTGTGGTCTGCCGAAGAAGATGGCGCTTGTTTTGTTCGAGCCGTTCATTATCCGTCGCTTGAAGGAACTCGGCTATGTTCACACCGTCCGCAGCGCGAAGAAGATGATCGAGCGTCAGACGAAGGAGGTCTGGGACGTTTTGGAAGAGGTGACGAAAGGTCATCCGGTGCTGCTCAATCGCGCGCCGACGTTGCACCGTTTGTCGGTGCAGGCGTTCGAGCCGCAGCTCATCGAAGGCGAAGCGATTCGCATTCATCCCCTGGTTTGCACCGCTTACAACGCGGACTTCGATGGCGACCAGATGGCTGTGCATGTTCCGCTTTCCGTCGAGGCGCAGATGGAGGCGCGTTTGTTGATGATGGCAACGAACAATATTTTCTCGCCGTCGTCCGGCAAGCCGATCATCACGCCGACGCAGGACATTACACTCGGTTGTTATTATTTGACCGCGGAGCCGCGCAAAGCCGCCCCGGCGAATTCGCGCGACCTGCCGTTGTTCGGATCGAAGGAAGAAGTTCAGTTCGCCTACGACGACGGCGCGTTAAAAACGCATGACCGGGTTCGTCTGGCGAATCCTGATTTCGGCAAGCAAACGGTTTTCGGCGATTCCACAAAAAAAATTATTGAGACAACGGTTGGCCGCGTGGCTTTCAGCGAAATCTGGCCGGAAGAACTCGGTTTCTACAACAAGTCCGCCGGCAAGAGCCAGCTCGGTGATTTGATTTGGAAGTGTTACAAGTTTGCCGGCCATGAAAAAACCGTGACGATGCTTGACAAGCTCAAGGAGCTGGGTTTCCGCGAGGCGACGAAGTCCGGCGTGTCCATCGGCATTGACGACATGATTGTGCCGAAGGAACGTGATCAGGAAATTGACGGCGCGCAAAAGCAGATCAAGGAAGTCGAGAAGCAGTATCGCAAGGGCGTCATCACGCCGGGCGAACGCTACAACAAAATCGTGGACATCTGGACGCATTGCACCGACCAGATCGCCAGCGTCATGTTCCGCACGCTCGAACAGAACCAGGGCAAGAAGGAATACAACCCGGTTTTTCTCATGGTAGATTCCGGCGCGCGCGGCAACAAACAACAAGTGCGCCAGCTCGCCGGTTTGCGCGGCCTCATGGCCAAGCCGAGCGGCGACATCATTGAGAAACCGATTCTCGCAAATTTTCGCGAGGGTCTCTCCGTGTTGGAATACTTCATCTCAACTCACGGTGCGCGCAAAGGTCTGGCCGACACCGCGCTCAAGACCGCCGACTCCGGTTACATGACGCGCAAGCTCGTGGATGTGTCACAGGATGTCATCATTCAGGAGGAAGATTGCGGCACGACGAACGGCATCTGGGTTTCAGCCGTTTACGAAGGCGAAGACGAAGTTGTCAAATTGAGCGAACGGCTCGTGGGTCGTTTCGCGTGCGATGACATTGTCAACCCGACGAACCCGAAGGAATATCTCATTCGTGCGAACGAGGAAATTGACGAGGAAAAAGCCAAACGTCTTGAAACCACGGCCATTGACCGTATGCGAATTCGCTCGGTGCTCACTTGCGAAAGCAAGCACGGCATTTGCATCCATTGCTATGGGCGCAGTCTGGCGACCGGCGGACTTGTGAAACTCGGCGAAGCGACCGGTATCATCGCAGCGCAATCCATCGGCGAACCCGGCACGCAGTTGACGATGCGGACGTTCCACATCGGCGGCACGGCGGCGCAGGTTTTCAAAATTCCGCAAATCAAGTCCAAGCATGACGGTAAAATTCAATATAACGAACTACGCGTCGTCCAGTTGGAAGACGGCAACAATATTGTGCTGAACAAAAACGGTACGATCTTAATTCTCGCCGATGACGGTCGCGAATTGGAAAATCATACTGTCGTTATTGGCGCGGTCATTTCTTTCAAGGATGGTTCGCAGGTCAGGAAAGGCGACACGTTCGTTCAATGGGATCCATACAACGTGCCGATTCTTTCTGAAAAAGCCGGCAAGATCAAATTCCACGACATTATTGAGGGTGTGACGATGAAACAGGAAATGGACGAGACGACTGGCCAGGAAGCCATGGTTGTCATCGAACACAAGGAGGATTTGCATCCGCAAATCATCATCAGCGACGATGGCGGTGAAGTCATGGCGAATTATCCGATTCCGTCCGGCGCGCATATCGTCGTCAATGAAGGCGACAAAATTGTCGCCGGGACTTTAATGGCCAAGACGCCGCGCAAAACGTCGAAGACCAAGGACATCACCGGCGGTCTGCCGCGCGTGGCGGAACTGTTTGAAGCGCGCCGGCCGAAGGACGCAGCGGAAATTTCCAAGATTGACGGCCTCGTGGATTTTGGCGCAAGTGTGCGCGGCAAGCGTTGCATCCTCATCATAGACCCGCAGACCAAAACGGAAGAGGAACATCTCATTCCGATTGGCCGGCACGTCATCGTTTTCAAGGGCGACATGGTGAAGAAGGGCCAGCAGTTGACCGAAGGCCCGATGGATCCGCACGAAATTCTTGAAGTTTGTGGGCCGCAGGAATTGCAGGAGCACCTCGTCGGTGAAGTGCAGGAAGTTTATCGCCTGCAAGGCGTGACGATCAATGACAAGCACATTGAAATTATCGTGCGCCAGATGTTGCGCAAAGTCCGCATCACCGAGCCGGGTGACACAGAATTCCTCTGGGGCGAACAAATTGACCGGCTTGCATTCGCGGAAGAGAACGAGCGCGTTGAGAAAAAAGGCGGCAAACCCGGAGAAGCTTCCCCGGTGCTGCTCGGCATCACAAAGGCGTCGCTCGAAACCGACAGCTTCTTGAGCGCCGCATCATTCCAGGACACGACTCGCGTGTTGACTGAAGCCGCCACGCGTTCCAAAGTGGACTCGCTACGCGGCTTTAAGGAAAACGTTATCATGGGTCACATCATTCCGGCAGGAACGGGTTTTGATTATCACCGTAAGGTACAGATCAAGGCGCTGGTTGAAGTTCCTGATGAACCGGAAGTTGAAATTCCGGATGAACCCATGGTAGCGGAGAACCCGCTGTTGGCATAATCGCGGAACATACAATACTTGTTGCAACTGAAAACTTGTTTGATAAACTCTGCGCTCCATTTTTTAAGATAAAATGCCGACAATCAACCAACTCGTTCGCAAAGGCAGGCGCAAGGTGAAATATAAGTCCAAGTCGCCTGCCCTGGAAAATTCGCCGTTTCGGCGCGGCGTGTGCATTCAAGTCATGACGCGCACGCCCAAAAAGCCGAATTCGGCGATGCGCAAGGTGGCGAAGATTCGTTTGACGAACGGTTACGAAGTCATCGCCTACATACCCGACGAGGGGCATAATTTGCAGGAGCACTCCATCGTACTCATCCGCGGCGGACGCGTGAAGGATTTACCCGGCGTGCGTTATCACATTGTGCGCGGCACGCTCGATGCCGCCGGTGTTGAAAAACGCCGCGTGAGCCGTTCCAAATACGGCGTAAAGCGGCCGAAAGAAGCGAAAGCCGCCGTTCCGGCGAAATAATCATTCAACCATTTAACGATTCACGATTTCATGTCACGCAGACGACAAGCCACCCGACGCACGATTGCCAAAGACGGAAAGTTCCAGAGCATTTTGGTTTCGCGCCTCGTGAACACCATCATGCAGGGCGGCAAAAAAAGCACGGCACAGCGGATTGTTTACGGTGCGTTTGATAGCATTTCCGAAAAAAATCCGGCGAGCAATCCGGTGGAAATTTTGCAACGCGCGGTGGACAATGCCAAGCCGCGCATCGAGACCAAAGCCCGCCGCGTCGGCGGCGCAACGTATCAGGTGCCGCTGGAAATTCCCAGCGACCGTCAGGCCGCGCTGGCCTTGCGCTGGATCGTGGATTACGCGGACGCCCGCAAAGGTACGCCGATGCGCACTGCGCTCGCGGCGGAAATCCTGGAGGCGTATCAAGGGCAGGGCAACGCGATCCGCAAACGTGACGAGGTTCACAAGATGGCGCAGGCAAACAAGGCATTTGCACATTTTCGCTGGTAGTATAGACTTCAGACCCGCTCCGAGTAGTGAATGTCGGGGCATTTTTATTTTCTAATTGAGATAACTTTAATGCAAGCAGTCATGGAAGAGAAAAAAAAATCGGTCAATTCGCCCAATCGCGAATACGCGATGGAGCGCACGCGCAACATCGGTATTGCCGCGCACATTGACGCGGGCAAGACGACGACGACGGAACGTATCCTCTTTTACACCGGGCTTATCCATAAGATTGGCGACGTGGACGACGGCAACACGGTGACGGACTGGATGGAACAGGAACGCGAGCGCGGCATCACGATTACTTCCGCCGCCGTCACTTGTTTCTGGACGCAGAAATGCATCAAGCCGGGTGAGGACGGAATTTACAAGGCGTTCAAGGACATTTCGCATCGCGTCAACATCATTGACACGCCGGGTCACGTGGATTTCACGGCTGAGGTCGAACGTTCCATGCGCGTGCTCGACGGCGCGGTCGCCGTGTTCTGCGGCGTCGCGGGCGTGCAGCCGCAATCTGAAACCGTCTGGCGTCAGGCGACGAAATACAAAGTGCCGCGCATAGCGTTCGTGAATAAAATGGATCGCACTGGCGCGAATTTTGAAAACGCCCTCAACGACATGCGCACCAAGCTCCGGGCTTATGCGTTTCCGATTTTTCTGCCCATCGGCGCGGAGGACAAATTTGAAGGTGTGATTGACGTGGTGAACCAGAAAGCCATCGTCTGGGGTCCGGGTGACGTGCAGAACGAAGGACTTAATTACGAAGTGAAGGAAATTCCTGACGCGCTCAAGGAAAAAGCCAAAGCTGCGCTTGCGGAATTGATTGACGCGGTTTCCAACAAGGACGACGCGATTGCCGAATTGGTTCTCGAAGAAAAACTGATTGACGTGGCGACGTTGAAGGCGGCGATCCGCCGGCTCACTTGCAAAATTGAACTCGTTCCCGTTCTCTGCGGTTCGGCGTTCAAGAAAAAAGCTGTGCAGGTTTTGCTGGATGCCGTTGTGGATTATTTGCCGGGTCCGCTCGACGTTCCCGGCGCGGAAGGCCTTGAGCCGGGCACGGAAAATGTCGTTCACGTCGAGACTAGCGATAATAATAAATTTTGTTCGCTTGCGTTCAAACTGTGGACTGATCCTTACGCGGGTAAACTGGTTTTCTTCCGTGTTTATTCCGGCCATCTCAAAAAGGGCGACAACATTTACAACCCACGCACGCGCAAACGCGAACGTGTCAGTCGCCTGATGATCATTCAAGGCAGTGAACGCAAGGACATCAACGAGGTCTATGCCGGCGACATCGCCGCACTCGTTGGTCTGCGCAACATCACGACCGGCGACACGTTGTGCAACGAAGAATTCGACGTGACGCTCGAACCGCCGACGTTTCCGGAACCGGTTATTTCAATGGCCGTCGAGCCGAAGACCAAGCAGGACCGCGACAAGATGTCCGAAGGATTGCAGCGTCTCGCGGAGGAAGACCCGACGTTCCGCTGTTTCACGAACGAGGAAACCAGCCAGCTCATCATAGCGGGCATGGGCGAGTTGCATTTGGAGATCATCATTGACCGGCTGAAGCGCGAATTCAAAGTGGAGGCCAATACTGGCGCGCCGCAAATCGCTTATCGCGAAACCATTACGAAAGCAGCCGAGGGCGAAGGCAAATTCATCCGTCAATCCGGCGGCCGCGGCCAATACGGCCACGCCTGCATCAAAATTGAGCCGAACAAAGGCAAGGGCATCGAAGTCCTTGACGAAATTGTCGGTGGCGCGATTCCGAAGGAATACATTCCGGCGGTCATTGACGGTATCGAAGAGGCAATCAAAGGCGGTGTCTACGCGGGCTATCAGGTCATTGACTTGAAAGCGGAAGTTGTGGACGGCTCGTTCCACGAAGTGGACTCGAACGAACTCGCGTTCAAGATGGCTGGAATTTTTGCGCTCAAGGACGCTTTCAAAAAAGCCGGTCCGATTTTGCTTGAACCGATCATGAAGGTTGAGCTCACGACACCAGACGAATATCAAGGCGATTTGATTGGCGACATCACGCGCCGTCGTGGGACGATTATTAACATTGAAGCGAAGCTGGGTCAGACGATTGTAAACGCGCAGGTGCCGCTCGCGGAAATGTTCGGTTACGCCACGGCGATCCGTTCGCTTTCAAAAGGTCGCGCGTCGTATTCGATGGAACCGCTGACATTCGAGCAAGTGCCGAACAGCGTATTGACGACGATTCTGGATCAGGCTGCGAAAAAACCTGCCGCGCGCACTTAAAATCATTTTTTGAAACGTGCAAGTTGATTCAACGGACATCGTTCATTTATTGGGACCATGGGAACTGACAGAAAAGCGTGTTAATCAGCTATTAGAATAGGTTTGTTTAAGCATTACCCGGCGTGCATTTGCACTTTTGAGACAATCAAGATTCCCAAAAAATCTTCTTGCACGAAAACGTCCGGTTGTTATATTTCGCGCCCGCTTTGAATGTTGAAGCGGAAAATTTAACCACAACCATAACTATAAAATTGTTCTTTGTATGGCTGCACAACGCATCAGAATCCGGCTCAAGGCTTATGACCATCGCGTCATAGACCAGTCCGCGCGCGAAATTGCGGACACTGTCAAACGTACCGGCGCTCGCGTCGCCGGGCCTATTCCGTTACCGACCCGCATCGAGCGGTTTACCGTGCAACGCTCGCCGCACTCGGACAAAAAGTCCCAGGAAACCTTCGAGCAACGCACTCACAAGCGGCTGATTGACATCCTTGATCCGACCGCCAAAACCGTGGACGAATTGAAGAAGCTCAATTTGCCCGCTGGCGTGGACATCACCATCAAAATTTAAGGATTACTACCATGCCACTCGGACTTTTGGGAAAAAAACTCGGACACACGCGCGTATATGATTCGCACGGCAACGTCACGCCTGTGACCGTTGTGCTCGCTGGACCCAATCGCGTTCTGCAAGTAAAAACACAGGCGGGCAAGGACGGCTACAACGCCGTTCAACTCGGCTTTGACGATCAAAAGGAACAACGGCTCACGAAGGCATTGCTCGGCCACATCAAAAAACAGAACGGCACGGCGGTGAAGCGCATCCGGGAATTCCGCAACTTTTCCAAGGACGTGAAGCCCGGCGATATTCTCGGCCCAACGCTGTTCGCTCCAGGCGATTTTGTTGACGCGATTGGCGTCACCAAAGGCCGCGGCTTTGAGGGAGTTGTTAAGCGCCATCGTTTTGCCGGTGGCGATTCAACGCACGGCGCGAAAGGCTGGCATCGCCGCAGCGGCGCGATTGGCCAGCGTTTGTTTCCAGGCACGGTCATGCGCGGCATGAGGATGCCCGGCCACATGGGACAGGTTCAGCGCACGACGCAGAATCTTCAGGTCATTCAGGTGCGTGAGGCAGAAAATCTTTTGCTAATTAAAGGCTCGATTCCCGGTGCGGAAGGCGATTACGTCGTTATTCGCGAATCCAAAAAGCGTCCAAAGGGCTGGAAACCGCCGGTCAGCGCCGTGCCAATGAAGAAGAAGGCCGCCGCTGAAAAGAAAGCCGAAGCGAAACCCGCCGAAGCCAAGAAGTGATCAACGGGTATGAAACTTACAATTAAAGATGCCAAAGGTAAAAGTCAGGGCGAACTCGAAGTGAAGTTTGAACTGATTGAAAACGGAAAAGGTACGCAAGCCGTTCATGACGCGGTCGTCGCTTATCAGGCGGCGCAACGCAGCGGCACCGCCTGCACCAAGACCGCCGGCGAAGTCGCCGGTTCAAACAAAAAACCCTGGAAACAAAAGGGCACGGGTCGCGCCCGCGCCGGTTCAGTCCGCTCGCCGTTGTGGGCTGGTGGTGGTGTGGTCTTCGGTCCAAAGCCGCGCGACTTCAGTAGGAAAATTTCCAAGAAAACCAAACAGCTTGCATTGCGTAAAGCATTGAGCGAACGCCTCAAGGCCGGCGATGTGGTAATCGTGGACGATTTGAAACTTGTTTCGCCGAAGACAAAGGAATTCATCGGCATGATTTCCGCGCTGGATTTGAAGGGCACGACGCTGGTGATTTCGGCGGCGGATAAAAACCTCACGCTCGCTTCGCGTAACGTCGAGAACGTCACCGTGACGACGGGCGATTCGCTGAACACTTACGACGTGCTTCGTCCCGACAAATTACTTTTCACCAAGGGCGCGTTCGAAAGAATTTCCGACCGTTTGACACAGGAATAACATGAACGCTTTTGAAATCATCAAAACCGTCCGCCTGACGGAAAAAGGCACGCGCCAGGGCGAGAAGTATAATCAATACACCGTAGTGGCCGACCGTCTCGCGACCAAGCCGCAAATCCGGCAGGCTGTGCAGGAACTGTTCAAGGTAAAGGTCACCAAGGTCAACACGCTGAATGTGCGCGGCAAAGCCCGCCGCAAACGCACGCTGCAGGCTGGCCGGACAAACGATTGGAAAAAAGCCATCGTCACGTTGAAAGACGGCGACAAGATTATTTTGACCTAGGATGGGTTTGAAGGGTAAGGGACAGCGCGCTGCGCCGCCCGGGCTGTTGTTGTCATGGCGCGCGCGAGTCCTTCGCTTCCAGTTTCTGCCATAGCGTGCCATAAATTGCGATGACAACGAAGCAAATCAAGGGCATGAGGAAGCCGATGCGCATTCCCCAATTATCCGCCAGCCAACCCATCAACAATGGCATGATGGCCCCGCCGACAATGGACTGAACAATGAACGAAGAGGCGATTTTGGTCTGCTCGCCCAGTCCGTGAATGCCCAATGAGAAAATCGTCGGATACGAGATGGACATGAAGAAAAAGCTCAAGAAAAGTCCAGCGACTGAAAGCCAGCCCCATGAATTCATCACCAAAATCATCATCAAAACATTGGCGGCGGAATACAGTGCGAGCATCAGGTGTGGTTTGAAAACGCGCAATGCCATGCTGCCGGTAATGCGTCCCAGCAAAAATAAAATAAAGCCGCCAAACGAAAGCAGGACGGAACTGCCGCGGTCGGTGATGTGGAACAAGGAATCATGCAAATAAGGGCTTCTGGGAATCAGGTCTGACGAGTAGTTATCCTCCAGCAAACTCCGGTTTGCGCGAACCAATTGTTCGCTCGTCGGATTTTGCTCGATCAATTTACGCTCTTCATCGGGCAGGACTGTTCCACTGGAGCGTAGCGCGGCAAAAAGCAAATTGGTCTGAAGAATTTGATTCAGCCTCTTGACCAGAATAGTTTTCTTTTGTTGCTCGATTTCTTTGTCAAGATTCGCTGCCGAATCTTTGACGGAAGACGGCGCGTTAATTTGATTTGCCGTTGCCGCAAAACTGGACGCGGCCAGAAAATCCCGGTTTGTTGAAAATTGTTCCCAGATGAACTGCGACACCGGACGGGTTTTTGCGTCTGGGTCATTCTGTAATTTGGCAACCAGAGCCGAAAGGTTCGGAATGTCGTTTGCGGAAAACATTGCAGCCGAATAAGTCATTTGAGCGGGCGGTATCGGCAAAATGTTGGCTGCGCGTTGCAGATTATCGGCCATGCCTTGATCGAGAACTGGGGTGTTACTGGCAATGTAATTGATGAAAAAACTGAAAATGCCCGTTTGTGCCGCGACATAAAAGAACTGCGCCGCAACCGCCAAAACAAAATGCCAGCGCTTCCATAAAGGCTTTACCGCGGCCTTGCCGCTGCCAGCTTCAATTTTTGATTCTTCGATGTTGTGTAAATCCGGCACTTTGCTGATGACAAAAATGAATGCAATAACGACCACCACAACGGCGACAATGAGATAAGGTTTGTAAAGATCCGCGTTGCTGGTGACGGCTTCGCCGGTGGACGAAAGAACAAAAAACCCGCCTAGAATTGGGCCGATGACCCAGCCGATGCCGTTGGCGCTTTGAGCAAGATTGATACGGGCCGCGCCTGATTCCGGCGGGCCGAGCACGGTGGTGTAAGGATTGCAGACTGTCTCCAAGCATGTCAGACCGGCGGCAAGAATGAACAGTCCCAACAAAAACGCCCAGTAAGTTCCAATGTGCGTGGCCGGAATGAACCAAAACGCGCCGAGTGCGACCAACGCTAGACCAATGATCATGCCTCCTTTGTAGCCGAAGCGGACGGCGAGCAGCCCGGAGGGAATCGCCATGAAAAAATAGCCCATGTAATTGGCAAATTGCACAAAAGCTGACTCGGTTTTACTGATTTGCAATGAATCCTGAAAATGCTTGTTCAGCACGTCTATCATGCCATTGCAAACGCCCCAGAGCAGGAACAGTGAGGAGACCAGCAGAAAGATAAAAACGTAGTTCTTTCCATCCACAGTGCGAAACAGGTTGGTGGATTTGGTAGGGTGGGCGGGCGTGGTCACGGCTCTATATGGAAAAGGGTGGAATTGACCGGAATTGACCGGATTACGCCGGACATCAATGACTTACGCATGGAAATGGAGGGTTTTATTCAAGCGCTCTCCAAAATCAGGTTGGCATAAGGAATAGTGTCCCCGGTGCGAATCAGGCCGATGGCGCGCGGTATGTGTTGCTTGAATTTGATATGCGGCTCGTGGGTCACTTTTATTCCGCGCAATGCCGCGGCGAAGTCGGCCCGGGTCTGCGTTTTGTTGCGTTGAAGAAACTCCCTGGCCATCCAGGCTTTGCCGATGACAAAGTTGGAACGAATGGCGGCCAGCACCTGCAACACCGTGGGCACGTCGTCCACCAGCGCGAGGTCCACCGTCTCAATCAACGGCCAGAATGGAAAACCACGATCGGCGATGACCACGGTGTTCGTGTGGCGCACGCGGCTTAAAAGCGAATTAATTTGAGGGTTAAGAATTCCGGTTTTCAGCATGGTTGCTCGTGTGGTCAAAAACCGCGTAAATCTGTGCTGGAACGTTTTGGCAAGCCCGGCGCGGGCGTCCGCTTGAGCACCCAATATTCGATGCCCAGCTTCCGGCAATATTCGCGCTTGCCGCCCTTGTCACCGTCTTCATTCACCGCGTAAATGTCCGGCTTCAATTTTCTTATTTCCGGGTCGGCGTCAAGCCAGCCGTGGCCGCTGGAGATCAGCGCCTGTTCTACGAATTTGATCGAGCCGACCATATAACGGCGCTCCGCCTGCGTCAACAGCGGATGCCCAGCGCCCTTGAGCAGGCGGATGTTCGCATCGTGGCCGACGATGACGTAAATCCCGCCCTGCGCGCCAGCTTCCTCTAAAAACCGCACATGGCCGGAGTGGAACCAATCAAAACTGCCGGTGACGACGACTTTTTTCCGGCCGGGAATCAAGGGCAGGGGCGGCGGTTCGGGGAAGCCGCTCAATTCATCCGGTTTGAAAACGCGATAGGTGATTTTTTGCGCGCGACAAAATTTTTCGCGCGCCGCGTTCAGGGAATTGTCCACGTCGGCCCAAATCCGCGGGCGCAGACGCTTCACCCCGGCCAATTCATCCGGGCGGGCGGTGCCGGAAATTGGAACGACGCGGCTGACGTAACGGACGGCTTTGAGAAAATAGAGGCGTTCGGCCAGCGGGAATTTTGGCGGCCGGCCGGCGGACTTTTCCAGAACCGCGTCCGGCCAGAGCAAAACGGAAAGTTTGCCGAGTTTGGAGGCTTCCTGCAAAAATCTTAAATCGCGCGAACGGATGTCGTCGAATCCGCCGCTGACGATGATTTGAGCCGGTTTCATTTTGCCGTGACGCGGACGGTGACCTGCAACGAGCCGGGAACTTTTTCCTTCGACGCGACGAGCAGATAGCCACCGCCGCAGCCGGAGAACATTGCACCGGGAAAATTCCCCTGATAAACCTTCAGAATCGCCTTCAAATCCAATTTGATGAGCGGATGCGCGAGGACGCGCGGCAGGATTTTTTCCCAGCACAGCATCGTTTCGTTGAACGACGCACCGAGCGCGTCCACGTCCATTTTTTTGATCGCGTTGAAACAATCCCGGCCGGACCGTCCCAGCCGCGAAATCCATTCCGGCTCCAGATTTTTCATGCCGAGCGGGCTGTAACCCTCCGGCCGCGGTTCAACCGGCAGCAGATGCAAAGTTTTTTCGAGCCAGCGCGCGTGCCGGGCCGAATTGAGCGATTCAATGTGCGAGGGAAAAACGCCGTCGTGAATTTTGAAATCGTAGTCCAGGCGGTTCACGCCGGGATAAATCAGGCCGATCATATCCTGCGAACCGCTTGGTTCGGCCCTGCCCCGGTTTTCCGCGGCGTAGAGTTCGCGCGCCAATTGGTCCGGCGGACGGTCCGGCAGTCTGCCTTTCCATAATTGCATGGCCACCGCGCGCGTGCCGCCGGCGATGCCGGAGCGATCCATGGGACGGAAGGTGGGCTCGATTTGCACGACGACCATCGCGCCGGGCGGTTTTGGATTCAGGCGCGAAACGAACGGCTGATCAATCCAACCGCCTGCGAGTTGCAGGCGATAGGGGATTTTGCCAATGGCTTCGGTAATGAACGGCGCCTTGCTTTTCATCAGCCAATACCCACGCGCCTGCCGGCTTTGCGGTGGTGGTATTGTTCTTTGATCCACTTGTAAGTGAACGCGAGGCCCATGTCCAATTTCGTGTCCGGTTCCCACTTGAGAACTTTT
>JBEKBA010000016.1:0-35759 GCA_050015635.1 Verrucomicrobiota bacterium | reverse complement strand
TTCCGACCAGACTTCATGCCGGCCAGACGCCGCCGGGGCCGTTGATTTTGGCACTGCAACGCAAGGCGGCACGGGGTAAAATAGCGGCATGAAAATCAGCGGGTTCACTTTTCTTCGCAACGGCCAGCGGTTCGGCTATCCGTTTGTTGCGTCCATCCGCTCGATCCTGCCAATCGTGGACGAATTCGTCATCGCGCTTGGCCCGTGCGATGACGAGACGGAAAAAATGTTGCGCGACATCGGCGATCCCAAAATCCGCATCATCCCGACGCAATGGAACGAACACATCCAAAATAATTACAGCGTCAAAGGTTTTGTTTATGGCCAACAAAAAACCATCGCGCTGTTCAATTGCACCGGCGACTGGGCGTTTTATCTTGAGGGCGACGAAGTTATTCACGAAGAGGACCTGCCAAAAATCCGCGGCGCAATGGAAAAACATCTCTCCGACCAGCGTGTCGAGGCGCTGGCGTTTGACTACCTGCATTTTTATGGCAATGCCAACACCATCGCGTGGTCGCCGGGTTGGTATCGCAGCGAGGTGCGCATCATCCGCAACACCATTCCCATCTGGTCGAGCGAGGCGTTATTTTTCAATGTGGTCACCGGCCACAAAAAATCGCGTTACCCGCGCGCCGCACACACGGGCGCGACGATTTATCATTACGGTTGGGTGCGAAGCGAAGCGCAGATGAATCTGAAAACGGCGAGCGTGCAGAAATATTGGAGCAGTCAGCCGCCGGTGGTGCGGGACTATTCCAGGATTGACGCGGTGTCGTTGAAACTATTTTCCGGCACACACCCGGAAACGGTAGCGGGCTGGCTGCCCAAGGCGGACGGAATTTTTCGGGCTGATCCGAATCACAAGCCAACGTCGCGTGAGAAAAAACACCGCTGGATGATGAGGCTGGAAAAATTTTCCGGTGTGCAGTTCAGCAAGAAGCATTACCGGCTGATTCGTTGAGCGCGACCTCGCACGCAGCCATCACGGCGGACAAGGTGATGGTGGGCACGCTTCTTCCTGAGGGCGGAGTGACGGCCCAATCGGGATGCTGGAACGGAAAGGCGTTGCCCGGCTCGATGGTATTCATGATCATCACCACGCGGCGCCCCAAGGCAACGGCGAGGTGCAGGGCGCCGGTATCGCCGCCAATCACCAACCTGGAAAGCTGCATCAATCCGCCGGTGACCAGAAGCGGAACGCCGGCGGAAGTGATGAACTGGCCGGCGATGGACGGTTCCAGTCCGGCACGGTCGCCGGGACCGCCACCAAAAATGACCTGCCAGCCTAGCGCACGCCAGTGGCGCGCGACGGCCAGATAATTTTCCAGCGGCCAGTTTTTATGCGGCACGCTGGTGAACGGCTGGAGGAACAGGGTGGGGCGTGTCTGGTCGAGCTGGTTCGTCTGGAAAAATGCCCGTGCCGCCGCCATTGCGTCCGCCGGCAGCTCAAAAGTGTTGCGCGGTTTGGCCACCGTCAGGCCGCCTGCGCGCAGAATGGCCAGGCTGCGATCCGCATGGTGAAGCCGGTTGTTGCGCACGACTCCGAGGGTGTAAGCCCATCGCCGGCCTTTGCCATAAACACTGCCCCAGCGTTGAGGCGCACTGGTGAGCCTTGTGAGCCAGGCGGTTTCTCCGTAACCCTGCAAATCCATGACAAGTGAAAATTTTCCAGCGCGCAACCGGTGGATCAGCCCGAAGAATTCCGGGACCATTTTCAGTGGATTGCCACTGCGCAGCGCGGCGCGGTCCAGTGAAATGACTTCATTCACTTCACGGAACCCGGCCAGCAGCGAAACATTTTCCCTGGAGGTGAGAAAAGTGATTCTGGCGGAGGGAAAATTTTCGCGCACGGTGTTGACGGCGGGCAAGGTTAAAACCACGTCGCCAATGGACCTCAATCGGATGAGGAGGATGCGTGGCGATTCATTGCCGTATGGTGAAAGTTGCATTCAAACACATTCTAAAAAAAACCTTGTCAGCCTGTCGAGTTGCGGCTGCCTGTTTTGCGGGCCGCAAAAAGAGGTCGCTTTGTGTCCGGGTTGCGACAATGATTCGATGTTATGCTCAAACAACTGATTCGTCTCAACAATATGTTCCGCAACCTGCGAAATCCATTCACCTATTTAGGTTGCAAGTATAACCTGTTGAAACGAGATCCTGTTTTTCTAAATCTTAGAAATGACGTGATCGCCGAAGTTCCAATGCGTTTGATGCAAACATTCAAAGAATCCGTGTTTGCTGAAGACTACATCAAGGGATTTCCTGCACAGGTCCTCCACAATTTTGAAAGCTCGACGGTCATTGATGTCGGCGCCAACGCGGGATATTTTTCGCTCTGGTGGCTATCGCGCTTTCCGGATTCAGAAGTGATTTCAGTTGAACCGATGCCGAATAATTTTTCGCTGCTCCAGCGCAATACATCCCTGAATTCCACCAAAAGGCTCCATCCGGTAAACTGTGCGGTGAGCAGCAGTATTGGCGAAATTACTTTGCACTTTGACCGTTGCGACAGTTTTACAACCGCAGCATCCGTGCTGAAAAATGCCGGCGGCCGGGACGAATTATCCATCCAAGCCACCTCGATCGCGCAGTTGATGACCCGGTTCAATTTAAGCCATATTGATTTTTTAAAACTCGATTGTGAAGGCAGCGAGTATGACATACTTTATCATTGCGACGATGGCCTGTTGGAGAAAATCAAATGCATCAGCATGGAAACACATCGCGGGACGGAAACAAACCAGAACAAAAAGAGCTTATGCGATTTTCTTCGTTCAAAAGCATTTTGTGTAAATACAAAATCAGGAAGCGCCATGGTGTATGCCTACCGCAAATAATTAAAACCGGCATTTAGCCGGCTTTACCAAGCTCATCGAGGCAAACCCACCTTTGCCGGACAACCGAGCAAATGCCAGCCAAGCAATGTGCTGCAAATCCGCCGACGCGAACGCCAGCGGGTACTTTGACCGAAGGTGAGGGAAACCAGCAGCATCGCGGCGAACCAATCAAAAAACAGCCGTGCCAGCAAACCGACCGCTAAAAAGATTCGCGTCGGCAAATGATGATTTTTTTTAAAGTAGGCGTAACGCGAACGCCAGTATTCAATCCGCGCGCCTGCAGAAACTTGTTTGGCAGTTTGTCCCTGACCGTGCCAGATCCGGACGTTTGGAAGATGAATAATGCGAAAGTTTTTCCGGCGCGCCTGCCGGCAAAAATCGGTCTCCTCGAAAAAGAAAAAGAATCGTTCGTCCAGACCGCCGAGCGCGGCCCAAACAGATTTGCGAATGAGCATGAACGCGCCGACGATGGTTTCAACTTCAACCGGCTCGCGAAATTCGGTTTCCTTGCCGGGGAATTTTTTTGGCCAAAGCCGCCGCAGCAGCGATTTGTTCAGCAGCTCGGTCGCAAGCGTCGGGAAATTGGCAATGGAATTCTGGCGCGAGTCGTCCGGGTTCAATAACTGTGCCCCGGCCACGGCGTAATCCGGATTCACCCGCATCCACTCGACTGCTTGTGAGAGTGCGTCGCGCGCAAGCTGAACATCGGAATTGAGCAGCAACAAAAATTCGCCGGTCGCCTGTTTTGCCGCAAGATTGCACGCACGGGAAAAACCAAGATTTGATCCCGAACAGATCAATCTTAACGTTGGAAATTCGCGCGGCAACGCCGTGGCCGTTTCGTCGTTCGAGCCGTTATCCACCACGATGATTTCCACGGCCACTCTGTGGTTGCCGCCGAGCACGGAGCGCACGGCTTTGGCGGTCAGCGCCGAGGTGTTGCGGGTAGGGATGATGACGGAAACGTCCATGTCACGCAGCGGTTCATTTTTTTTGCCGCTGCAGCTCCCACAACTTGGCGTATTTGATGAAAGTGTAGTAGGCGTGCAGCGCGGCGATGAGAAACCCGTGCATACCTTCGCGGAAACCCTGCTGAAAAAAATATTTTTTCACGAAGCCGCCGACCGGATGCAGCGTCATGTGCGTCCAGCCGGCATTCCGGCCTTGTTCAAAATAGCGCTCCGCCATCAGTGTGGTATAGCGGTCGTTTTTGCGCATCACCACCGCGAGGGTGGGAAACGGATGCTGGAAAATTGCGCTGGTGAAATAGCCGGTGGTTCCGTCGCATTCAAAACCTTCATGCACGACATCCTCGCGGTATTTAAATTTCCGCCGGTCGAACACCTGCGGTTGGCGGTAGTCGGGATACATGCCGCTAAAACGCATCGGGCGGCCCAGAAAGGAGTTGCGGCGCGGAACGAAATACGCTGTGTGCCGCGGCGCGGCCAGCGTGCGGCGCACTTCGTCGGCGAAATCCGGCGTGCTGCGTTCGTCCGAATCAATGCTGACGATCCAGTCATGCTTCAGCAACGCAAGCGCGTCGTTACGAAGTTTCCCGAAGCCTTCAAATTTTACATTCACATGTCGTACTCCAAATTGTGCGCAGACCTGCGCCGTGTCATCTGTGCTGAACGAGTCCACGACCACCACTTCATCGGCCCACAAAACCGTCGGCAGCGCTTCACGAAGATTTTGTGCTTCATTGAAGGTGATGATGTAAAGGCTGACGGGTTCGGACATGTTCTTAGCGTTTTCGCAGCTTTCCAAGCTGGCGGTAAATGACAAGGTTGTAGAAATGACACAGCCGGTAACGCCAGTGCCGGTCGTTCACGTAATTGTCGCAGGAAGATACTTTGGTCTCAGGAGTGAACCCGGCTTTCTCACAGAATTTTGGAAAAATTTCTTTGATAGCAAATTCGTAGAGAGCAATGTCGAGCTGGTTGAATTCCCGCGCCAGTTCCACCATGCGAGGATTGTCGGCCAGCGGTTTCTTGATGTGGTCAGTTGGTGCGGTGCGCCGCCGCTTGTAGTTCAAGTTCAGTTGATAAGGAGAAAGCCTTTCGAGGACGTGGAGCGAAAGGTCGAATTTTTCCGTCAGTCCCACAAAATCGCAGCGTTCCAAGTATCTTTTGGCCTTGTCCAGATTGCGCTCTCCGGCCATTAGCTTGACTTGAAGATTCTCAAGGTATTCGCGTTGCCGCAAAAATTCCTCAAAACTCAATTTGTTCCCGCCAGTCAATACCGAATCTTGATAATGCGAAAACGCCCGGGCAACCGGCTCCCGCATAAACGTCATGTGGAACGAGCCAGGTATGTTCAGCGCCAGCGGATCCACGAGGTTGTGGCCGGCCAGGCTTTTCATCCGGGGAAAAAACTTGCGCGAAAACTCCAGGTCGTCCTGCCGAAAAATCTTCCGCTTCGTGTGGTTGGTATGACAGGCCGAAATGCCGAATGTGTTTTCCAGGATAAACTGGAAGGTGGAGCCGGCGGTTTTGGGGATGTGCAAAAAGACGATCATTGAATTTACGCCAGCCATCATTGGCCGTTCCCACCGTAAAGTAAATCCTGATTTCCGATTTCGCCGGCAGAACCTGCGCGACTTCAGACCGGCCTGATCCAGGTAGAAAATTTTTCGGGATGTTCCAACAGGTAGCGCGGGAAGGAATCGTTCAGCGGAATGAATTCAAGCCGCTTATCCCGGTCATAAAACAACCTGCCCTCGCGCATCGCCTGCTCGATGCGTCCGGTCCTGGCATTCTGCGGAAGGTTTCGTTCCTGGTGCGCGTACGCGGCCAATTTCTGCCGGATCCGTTGAGCGCCGCCCATCCATGAGAAATGCCAGCCGCCGCCTTGGACGGTTTTGTAACCGCTGTGGCGCACCTCTTCGGCGCACGAAAAATCCCGGAAATGCAGCATCCGCGTACCGTAACTGAAGGGGGGCTGCACCGACCGGCAATTCAGGAAATACCTGAACAGAGGCTGTTGGAATTTCAGGACGAACGGATGGTTGTTTCGTAGTCGCCGTCTGAATCCTTTTCGGTGAAAAACACTTTTTACAAGCCGGGAGTTCAAAGCCGCATGAACGATATTGGAAAAAAAATCTTTCCGGAACTTCATTTCCCGGCTGACCATTGTGACGGTGGTCGCGCGCGGAATTTCGTCAAGGTCGGAGATCAACACAAAATCATTCGGGCGGCAATCGCCCAGCCCGCGTGCGATGCAGTTCCGTTGATAATTTTCCAGCACCCACGGGTTTTTCGCATCGGGCAGGTCATCAACGACGACATGGATGATTTTGTCGTGGAATTCGCTAAACCGGGCACGGTTTTCCTGATAATGCAGCGGTTTGGGTTTATTGGAATGGGTTTTAGTTGCTTCCACCAGTACGAATTTGTCCACGATATTCGCCAATTCATGCAGCCGCAGTTCCAGCAGCTCCAGTTCGTTAAAGAAGGTAAAGCAATCGTAAATCATGATCACAGCGTTGTGTCA
The DNA here is from genome assembly GCA_050015635.1 of Verrucomicrobiota bacterium. Lineage (GTDB taxonomy): Bacteria > Verrucomicrobiota > Verrucomicrobiia > Limisphaerales > UBA11358 > UBA11358. Next base: position 29,427 of record JBEKBA010000016.1, on the reverse strand, counting down.
CCCTTCGAGACTTTTACATTTTTGGCTTTGCCGCGGAGCGCGCGCAACGCGAACGGAATCAAGCGGGGCGCGAATGACGTTTTTGATTTTATGCTCGATGCGACTGGACATGGAAAATGGCTATCAAAATTTCAAATTCAAGTCGAGCGTTCGCACGGCGCGGTAGTGTCTTGATTTGAATTTCCACGCTTATCCGTACAATCAAACGGGAACCGCACCGGTTGAAAACAAAACACTCGCTTTCTTCCGTTGACCGCCAACAATAATCGGCGGTTAAATTTCAGCGTGCATCGTTGGGCACGACCAAAATCCAGATGGAAAACGCACCCAAAATCCTGGCGATCCAGTTTAAATACTTCGGCGACGCAGTCATGATGATCCCGGCATTGCGGGCGATTCACGAACATTTTCCCAAAGGCGCGTTGCACGTGTTGGTGCCGGAGGAAATCGCACCCATTTTCAATCATCTGCCCTGGCTGAATCGAGTGTGGCCAATGCCACGACGGCGCGGCCACGCCCGTGTCAGCCAAAGCTGGCCGGTCATTCGCGCATTGCGCCGCGAGCGATTCGACCGCTCGGTGGATTTTGCCGGTAATGATCGGGGGGCGATTTTGACTTTTATGTGCGGTGCCCGGGAGCGACTCGGCTTTGATATTCCCGGCGGTTTCCTGGGCCGGCGCCTTTGCTATAACCAGCATGTACCGCCAGTGTCATTGAAGCAGCATGAGTCGTTGCGATTGGCGCACATTTTGTCTAGATGGAACATTGCGCCGCCAATCTCACTGGAAACGGAAATCCGAACCGACCCGGCGAAAGACGTGTTGGCAGTTCCGCTGCTTCCAGAGCGAACCATTCTTTGTCACATCGCCTCCAGCCAGCCGAAGAAGGAGTGGCCGGTCCGTCATTGGGCAGCATTTTATCAACTGGCCGTTGCCTCCGGACGACGGCTTGCCTTTACCACAGCCACGAGTGCTCGCGAACAATCATTGCTGGCAGAATTAAAAAAACTCGCTCCCACCGCGCCGATCCTGCCGGTCGTGCCTGACTTGGCCTTATTTTTCGCGTTGTTGAAACGGTCGGAAGTTTTTGTTTCCGGCGATACCGGCCCGCTGCATTTCGCCGCCGGTTTGGGTGTGCCAACCATTTCGCTGTTTGGCCCCAGTTCCGCCCAGCAATGGGCGCCAGTTGGTGAAGGTCACCGAGTTCTGACCGGTGGCTTATGCGCTTGCGATGGCAACTCGAGCGTTTGTCAAAGCAGCAATTTTTGTCTCGCGGCAATTTCACCTGAACAGGTGTTTGATTGCCTGCAAACCATTTTACAATGCGGACTACAATCAAAGCCCGGCGCTAACTATCTCCGACCCAACCGCTCCAGCAATTTTCCATGAATTCCACCAAAGCCACCGTTGCTGAAAACGCAGATGATGTCGCCGCCTTGCGCATTTTTCGCGACGTGCGCGACGATTGAATCCACGTCGGGCAAATACGCCGCGTTCTTGCCGGCCGCTTCCAAATCCTGCATCAGTTTTTCAGGATTCAAGCGTTCATCTGGCGCGATTTGTTCCAGGCGCGCGACTTCCGACACAATCACCGTGTTCGCGTCCGCAAACGAATTGGCCAGTTCGGCTTGAAAAATCTTGCGGCGCGTGGTGTTCGAGCGCGGCTCGAAAATCGCCCAGATTTTTTCCCTGGGAAATTTGATGCGCAACGCGCGGAGCGTCTGACGGATGGCAGTCGGATGATGGCCGAAATCGTCCACCACCGTCACGCCGCCCGCGATGCCACGCACTTCCATGCGGCGTTTGATGCCCGTGAATGTGTCGAACGCGGACTGGATTTGTTTGTTGGAAAGTCCGCAGTGTTTTGCGGCGGCAATAACGGCAAGTGCATTCCGGACATTCAGTTCACCCAAAAGATTGATGTGAAATTTGAAGCTCGGAATCTCAAACTCGCTTGCCGTCGGCGCGAGTTTCAAATTAAAGGCTTGAACGGAATTATTTTCGCCGAGGCCAAAGCGTTTCACCGGACAATGTGTCACATTTAACAGTGGCGCGAGATTCACGTCGTCGCCGTTGGCCAACAGCAGACCGTTTTGCGGAATGAGCCGGATGAAATGCGAGAACGATTTTTTAATCGCGTCGAGATTTTCGAAAATGTCCGCGTGATCGAATTCAAGGTTGTTGATGATCGCGCACTCCGGCAGGTAATGGATGAATTTGCTGCGCTTGTCAAAAAACGCCGTGTCGTATTCGTCGCCCTCGATGATGAACCACTCGCTGTCGGTGAACCGCGCGCCCTGACCGAGATTGTTTGAAATGCCGCCGATGAAAAAACCCGGATTCAGTCCGCTGTGCTCGAACACCCATGCCAGCAGCGACGTCGTCGTCGTCTTGCCGTGCGTGCCGGCGACGACAATCGAACGTCTGCCGCGGATGAAAAATTCCTTCAACAACTCAGGCAGCGAGCAGTAACGCAATTTTTGATCGAGTACAAATTCCGCTTCGGGATTTCCGCGGGAAACTGCGTTTCCAATCACCACTAAATCCGGTTTATGGGACAAATTCGTTTCCGTGTAACCGTTCATCACCGCGATTTTTTTCCCGGCGAGGAACGTGGACATCGGCGGGTAAACATTTTGATCCGAACCGGTGACGCAAAAGCCTTTTTCCTGCATCGCGGCGGCGGCGGCGGCCATTCCCGTGCCGCCAATGCCGACGAAGTGAACCGATTTGATTGCCGAAGAAAACATTTAAGCCTTGAGTTTCTTTTCCAGAATTTCCCCGATGAGATTCGGGTTCGCCTTGCCCCTACTCAATTTCATCACCTGACCCTTTAGAAAATTCAACGCGGCGGCTTTGCCGGACTTGAAATCGTTCGCCGGACCGGGATTCGCGGCGATGGCTTCGTCACAGAATTTTTCAATTGCGCCGGTGTCACTGACCTGCGCCAGACCTTTTTCCTGAACAATCGCGGCGGGCGATTTGCCAGTTTCAAACATTTCGGCAAAAACCTGCTGCGCGGCGGTGCTGCTAATAGTTTTGTTTTCAACAAGGCTGACGAGTTCGAGCAATCCTTCTGGTTTAAATTTAAGGTTGGCAAGTTTTATAGGCTCCAATGTTTCAGTTCCCTTCTCCATCCAAAGCAGATTCCCGGTCTCATCTTTCCCGCGATTGACCTCGAGTTGGCGCTTAGTCACGTTAGCTTGTAGGTTATTGATTACCCAGTTGGCCATTGTTTTAGGATTTTTCACCTGCTTCGCAATGCGCTCAAAATAATTTCCGAGCTCAACATTGCGCTTGAACACGTCGGCATCAATATCGGGTAACTGGTAATCGCGTATGAAGCGTTGCTTGCGCGCGAGTGGCAATTCAACGACGCGTGATTTTACTTCGGCGAGCCATTTACCTGTCGGCTCGAACGGCATCAAATCCGGTTCGGGAAAATAACGATAATCGTGCGCATCTTCCTTTGTGCGCATCTCCTCGGTGACGCCCGTGACATCATTCCAACGGCGTGTGGATTGAATCTGCTTTTCATCGCGCTTTACCGCTTCAATTTGTCGTGGGATTTCGTATTCCAACGCGCGGCGCACGCCGGAAAAGCTGTTCATGTTCTTGATCTCAATCTTCGCGCCGAGTTCCTTCATGCCGACGGGCCGCACAGATACGTTCACGTCGCAGCGCACCATGCCTTTTTCCATGTCGCAATCGCTCACGCCGCCGTAGATCAAAATGTCCTTGAGCGCGTTGAGATATTCGCAGGCCATGTCTGCGCCGGTGATATCCGGTTCGGAAACGATTTCCATGAGTGGCACGCCGGCACGGTTGAAATCCACACCACTGTTGCGTTCGAAGTGGGAATTTTTGCCGACGTCCTCTTCGAGGTGCGCACGGGTGACGCGGACGCGGGCAATGCCGCCGTTGAATTCAAAATCCACGAAGCCGCCAACCGTGCTCGGCTGGTCATATTGGGTGAGCTGATAATTTTTTGGCGCGTCGGGATAAAAATAATTTTTTCGGTCAAACTTCGCGTGGCGTGGAATCTGGCAGTCAAGCAGAAAGCCGGTCAGCACCGTGAGCCGCAATGCTTCTTCATTCGCGACTGGCAAAACGCCTGGCATTCCGAGACACACCGGGCAAACGTTTGTGTTTGGCTCTGCGCCAAAGGTGTTCGCGCAACCGCACCACATCTTCGATTTTGTTTTGAGCTGGACGTGCATTTCCAGTCCGATAACGGCTTCGTATTCCATATATGCGCGAAAAGTTTAATCACAGATGAACACGAATGAACACGGATTTTTCATGCCGTTTTTCTTTTTGCAAAACTGATTTTGTTGGTGGGCGCGTTCATGGGGCGGAACACCGCAGCGAATTTTTTTTAACTCCACGCGTTCGTGTTGAAATGTCGGATCAGAGACCGTCCGGCCAATGATCAATTGCGTCAATTACGGGAATGCCACCGGAAACATTGTCAATGACCGCATCGTCAGCATCACGTGACGCGGGTCGACTGTCAGTTTTAGCAGGTCTGGCCATGCGTTTGGAACAAGTAACCATCAAGTTACTTGTAGCGCAAATTTGATTATTGGCTCAAAGGGCTGCGGATAGCGGCGACTTTTCCTTGTGCCAGTTCGTGCTTTGCTCGCAAGCATGGGCAATTTTCAGAATCGTTTCCTCGCCGAACGGCTGGCCGAGCAGTTGCAAGCCGATGGGCAGTTTCGGCGATTTTGTGAAACCGCACGGCAAACTGATGCCGCAAATACCCGCGAGATTGCACGAAATCGTGAAGATGTCGGATAAATACATTTGCAACGGGTCATCGGATTTCTCGCCGATTTTGAATGCCACCGTCGGCGAAGTCGGCGTGACAATAACATCCGCCTTTTCGAAAGCTTTCAAAAAATCATTGCGGATGAGCGTGCGAACCTTTTGCGCGCGCAAATAATAAGCGTCGTAATAACCACCGCTCAAAACGTAAGTGCCGAGGATAATGCGTCGCTTCACTTCCGCACCGAAACCCGCGCCGCGCGTTTTGCTGTAAAGTTCAACCGGATCATTTCCGTCCACGCGGAGGCCGTAACGGATGCCGTCGAACCGCGCGAGGTTCGCCGACGCTTCTGCCGTCGCGATGATGTAATAAGTCGCCACCGCGTAATCCGTGTGCGGCAAGGAAATTTCCATAATTTCTGCGCCGAGTTTTTCAAATTGTTTCAAGGCGGCGTCAACGCCAGCTTTTACTTCCGGGTCGAGACCACCAATCATGTATTCCTTCGGCAAACCGAGCTTGAGCCCTTTGATTTTTTCGTCGAGCGCGGCGGCGTAATTTGGCACGGGTTGCGGCACGCTCGTGGAATCGCGCGGGTCAACGCCGCTTAAAACTCCGAGTAACGTCGCCGCGTCGCGCACGTCTTTTGTGAACGGGCCGATTTGATCCAGCGACGACGCGAATGCCACAAGGCCATAACGAGACACACGCCCATAAGTTGGTTTCAAGCCGACACAGCCGCACAACGCCGCCGGCTGGCGGATCGAGCCACCCGTGTCCGTTCCCAAACTCGCGATGCACTCGTCCGCTGCGACCGCCGCCGCCGAACCGCCGGACGAGCCGCCGGGAATTCGTGTCGTGTCCCACGGATTTTTTGTGACACCGAACGCGGAATTTTCCGTCGAGCTGCCCATCGCAAATTCGTCCATGTTCAACCGGCCAAAAATAATCGCGCCCGCCGTTTTCAATTTTTCAACGACCGTCGCGTCGTAAGGCGAAATGAATTTGCCGAGAATTTTTGAGCCGCAATTGAGCGGTTGGTTTTTGACGGCGAGAACATCTTTGATTGCGATTGGAATCCCCAGCAATGGCTTTTTTGTGTGTGTTGCGCCGGAAGAAATTTCTTTGTCGGCGGCATCGGCTTGGGCGAGCGCATCTTTGTCATCGTGGCTGATGAACGCGTGGATTTTTCCATCCACGCGGGCGATTTGATCGAGGCACGACTTCATCAGTTCACGCGCGGAGATTTCACGCTTCGCCAACTTTGGGGCAAGCTCGTGAATGGTAAGTCGGTTCAGCATCACTCGACAATTTTGGGAACTATAAAAAGTCCGTTGGCTCGGGCAGGCGCGTTGCGCAGGGCTTGGTCGTGCGGAAGCGATGGGCGGATTTGGTCGGCGCGCATAACGTTGATCATCGGAACGGCGTGCGCAGTTGGTTCGACGCTTGCGATGTCGAGTTCCTTCAACTTTTCGACGTAATTGAGAATGTTGCCGAGTTGCGCGTCGAGTTTTTTTTCTTCATCGGGCGCGAGGGCGATGCGCGCCAGATGGGCAACGTATTTGATGTCGAATTTAGTTTCTGCCATGCGCTCATTGAAAACCGAAAATTGGCGGGCGGCAATTTTTATTCCTCGTCAAACTTCCGCTGGACGAGCGCTTCGAGTTCGGTAATGGCGGCCTGGGCGTCCGCGCCGCGAACGTGCAGGGTCAGTTTGCTGCCGGGGCCGAGCGCGAGCATCATCAGACCCATGATGCTCTTACCGTTGATTTTTTCGCCGTCCTTTTCAACGAAGATTTCGGACGCAAACCGGTTGGCGGTCTTCACAAACATGGCGGCGGGCCGGGCATGAATCCCAAGCTTGTTCACGACGGTGAGTTCTTTGGTGGAGAATTCGCCGTCAGCCAGTTTTTTTGCGCTCATGAATTTATTCACGCAAGCTAAATCATGTGTGGAAAATTCGCCATTGAATTTTGTATCACGCGGACGGCGGATTGCCCACGCTCATGTGTGCGATGAGGCGCTCGTTCAATTCCTGTGCGGCGTTGAAACCGGACATTTTCAACTTGGTTTGATAGGCGGCGACTTCGATGAGTCGCGCCAAGTCGCGTCCAAGGCGGACAGGAATCGTGATGTGCGGAATGTCCACGCCGAGGACTTTGACAAATTCCTGTTCCATGCCGAGCCGGTCCACGTCGGGAACTTCGTTCCACGCCTTGAGTGAGATGACGAGGTCGAGTGTTTTGTCGCGGCGGATACTTTTGATGCCGAACATGGCGGCGACGTTGATGATGCCGATGCCGCGAATCTCCATGTGATTGCGCGTCAACTCGGCGCTGGTGCCGAGTACTTCATGGCCGCCGACCAACATCACCTTCGTCACGTCGTCAGACACAAGGCTATAGCCGCGCTCGATCAGCGCGAGGACGGCCTCACTTTTTCCGATGCCGCTTTCGCCGCGAATGATCACACCCACGCCGAGGATGTCCACCATGCTGCCGATCTCCGTGCCGCGCGGCGCGAACATCATTTCCAGTTCCAGCGTCGCGTTGTTGATGAACTTCATTGTCACGAGCGGACTTTGAAAAACCGGCACGCCCGCGTTTTCCGCCGCCTGCAAAAATTCCTTGTCTGGTTTCAAACCGCGGCTGAAGACGATGCACGGAATCTTGTAGGCAAACAAATCAGCATAGCGCGCCGAGCGTTCCTCGCGCGTTAACGAACGCAGGTAATAAATTTCCGCATGGCCGAAAACCTGCACGCGTTTGAAGGCGAAGTAGCGCGTGAACCCGCCCAACGCGAGGCCAGGGCGGTTCACTGTCGGTTCGCGGATGATGCGCTTCATGCTGCAATCGGTCAGCGACTTCATCTGCAGCGCCGCGCCGTGTTCCTTGAAAAATTGTTCAACCGTGATGGATTGGTGTGACATAATTTTACAAGTTGAATTCCGGTCCCAGATAAATTTCCCGCGCCTTCGGGTCGTTCGCCAAAAATTCCGCCGAACCTTCCACCAGCACTTGACCCTTATGAATGATGTAACCGCGGTCAATCAATTTCAAGGTTTCCCGCACGTTGTGGTCGGTGATCAAAATGCCCAGCCCGCGCTCTTTTAAACGGCGGACAATCTTTTGCACTTCATAAACCGCAATCGGGTCAATGCCGCTGAATGGTTCATCGAGCAGCATCAATTTCGGACTCGTCACCAGCGCGCGTGTGATTTCAAGCCGCCGCTTTTCGCCGCCACTTAATTGATACGCCATGCTTTTGGCCACCGGTGTCAAATCCAGTTCATCCAGTAGATACTTCAACCGCACCGCGCGTTCGTCGCTGGAAAGTTTGCACGTCTCCAAAATCGCCAGAATATTTTGCTCCACCGTGAGTTTACGGAACACCGACGGCTCCTGCGTCAAATAACCGATGCCCAGTCGCGCGCGTTTGTGCATCGGAAGCGTTGTGATTCTGCAGTCTTGAAATGTCACCGTGCCTTCGTCCGGCTTCACGATGCCGACGACCATGTTGAACGTCGTTGTTTTGCCGGCGCCGTTCGGGCCAAGCAGCCCGACGATTTCGCCCGCGCTCACGCTCACCGAAACGCCATTGACCACGCGCCGTCCGCGATATTCTTTCACAAGTTTTTCCGTGACGAGCAAAGGATTTTCAGAAACGGTTGTTGCAACAGTTGCTCCAGTCGAAACTTTTTTTAATTCGGGCTTTGATTGAGCTTCACTCATGCAAATCATTCTGGCTTGGACATTTTATTTGTGTTGGCCATCGGCGAATTTGTCTTGGTCATCGCGCTATCAAGACTTTGGCGGAAAACCATGGTCTCATTCATCGCGCTAAAATGATTGTTTGCGCGATCCCACACAATCGGTTCGCCGGTGAGCGTGCCCTGGTCATTTTCAACTTGCGGATGGCCGGTCAGCGTCACCGTTTCGTTCGTCACCGCGTCTTGCACATTGAAGTCATAAACCGCCTTGTCGCTGGTTGCGTGATTCGTGCGGCCTTTGTCGTCCGTGAAATCAATCACCACGTTCGTTTCGGCCACGATGTGATTCATACGCCCACCCGGTGGCGGCAAATCCGCAACGAGATGTGCGCAGGTAAGTTTCATCTGCGGATCGTCCACGCGCACGTGGCCTTGATAAGTCGCCGTACGAGCATTTGTGTTCATGTCAAAATCCACGCTGTCCGAATCAATCCGTGTCGGCGCGCGCGGCGCGATGGGCGTGTTCGTTTGCGCGTGCAACGTCCGGATGCTGGCCAGCACAAAAAACGTGATGAAATAAAAAAATTTCAAGGTTCAATTTTATTTTTCCGGCGCCATATCAATCAAACTGCGCACGTTGTTCGAGATGGTGAGGAACGAATTTGTTTGCCGCCATAAAAATCCTTCTCCCTCGACGCGGAATTTTCCGTCGCCTGTCCGCACCTGCAACGGGCCGGGTGAACTCGCCGTGGCGTTCAATATGTCATAAGTGCAGCTGGGCGCTTCCACCACCATTTCCAATTTCCCATCCACGGCAAACGTTTCAAGCTTGAGTTGTTTGATCACAAGCAGCCCGTCCGCTTGTGGCGATGCTTCCGCGCCGGAAAGTCGCGACTTCATCTGTTGCTGGTGCGGCGGTTCACAGTATTCGACCGAAGTGAAATCACTCGCGTGCTGGACGCCGTTTTGCTGCGCGCCTTCGTTTTGAACGGCGGCAAAAAACAAGGCCATGCCCGCGATCAAAACCATCTGTGCGCCTTTGATTTTCATTCCGAATAATGCGCTACGAACGGACCCCATTTCACCTGTGCGCGTAAAATCATTTCGATCACTTCGCGAATCGCGCCATGGCCGCCGCGCGCGTGCGTGACAAAATCCGCCGCCGTCTTTACTTCGGCAACAGCGTTTGCGACTGCAACTCCAACGCCCGCACGCTTCAATGGTCCCAAATCCACGATATCGTCACCGATGAAGCAGGCTTCGTCCCAATTCAATTTTTCCTGCGACAAAAGTTTTTCAATCGCTGCGGTTTTGCTCTGCTCGTCGTTTTGCTCGACGAGAAAATGAATTTTCAATTCGTCCGCGCGGATTTTTGTCGCCAGCGACGGACGTGCCGAGACCCAGCCGATTTTCAAACCCGCGCGCCGCGCCAGCACCAATCCGAGGCCATCTCGGATATTGAAACGCTTGAACTCATGTTCGCCGCCGATAAAGATCGAACCGTCGGTTAATACGCCATCCACGTCGCAAAGGAAAAGTTTTGTGCGTGCCAATTTCCTTTTGAGCGGAGATGAAATTAGTTTTGGCATTTCAGCTGGCGGCGTTGAAAAATTTCAGCAGGTTTTTCAATAGCGCGGGCATTTCCGCCAGTGGAATCATGTTCGGTCCGTCGCTCAAGGCGCGTCCCGGTTGCGGATGCGTTTCGAGAAAAATTCCATTCGCGCCTGCCGCCAAAGCACAGCGCGCCAGCACCGGTGCAAATTCGCGCTGGCCGTCGGATTTGTTGCCGCCGCCGCCGGGTAATTGTACCGAATGCGTCGCGTCGAATATCACTGGAAATCCGAAACGTTTCAAAATCGGAACCGAACGCATGTCAACGACGAGATTGTTGTAGCCGAAGGTCGTGCCGCGTTCGGTGAGCAGGATTTTCTTTGCGCCCGCGCGCTTTGCTTTTTCCACGACTTGTCCCATTTCGTTCGGCGAAAGAAACTGGCCTTTTTTGAGATTCACAATTTTTCCCGTAACGACGGCGGCTTCAATTAAATCCGTCTGGCGGCAGAGAAACGCCGGAATTTGCAAAATGTCTGCGACTTCGCCGGCGTCGGCGGCCTGTGCCTCGGTGTGAACATCCGTCAGTACCGGCACGCCAAATTCCGCGCGGACTTTGGCCAGCGTTTTCAAACCCGCCGCGATACCCGGTCCGCGAAAGGATTTTCCGGACGTGCGGTTCGCCTTGTCGAAGCTGGCCTTGAAGACGTAAAAGATGCCAAGTTGCACGCAATTTTTCTTCAACGCAGCGGCGACTTGCAGGCACAACTTTTCATTTTCAATCACGCACGGCCCGGCGATCAAAAACAATTGGCGCGGCGAATTGAGATTTTTCCAGATGGTGGCGTCATTGAGCACGCGGAATTTTTAGCAGCGGCGAAACGGAAAGTAAATGTCCTGGTGATACCACTGAAGGCTTTGGCCTTTGGTTGCGTCCTGTCGGTGTTCAAAACCAAATGTGACTCCAGCCACAAATTTGGTTTCAGATCCCTCCCCTTCCACCATTTTGAGTTCTCCCAGTTTGGGACAAGTTCACCCAAAGTGTCTCAATTGTGACCGCCACACATCCACCCGCGCCTACATTGACTAACTAAGCCGCACTCTCCGATCACCATCGAGGCGTTTGGATAAATCAACAGAATCGCCCACAGAAACCTCCTGCGGGTTCACCTGATAGGCCCAGACTTCAAAATGCGTCAAATTGGCTTCGCCGTAGATCGTCGCAAACGCGCCATCCACGGCGTCCGCGCCGTGGGCGACTTTGACGCGGCCTATGCGCGGAACATTGTAGCGCGGATCAAAGGTAAACCACTCCTGCCCCAGATAGACTTCGCTATAGGCGTGAAAATCCATCGGCGTGCCCGGATCAACGTACCCGATATCTGGCAGATGTCCGGTGACGTAGCGCGCAGGAAGGTTGAACGCGCGGCACAGCGCAATGGCCGCGTGGGCGAAGTCGCGGCAGACGCCGTAGCGCCGTTCAATCACTTCCGAGGCGGAAAGATCGGCGCGGCCGGACATGAAACGGTATTCAATGTTATTGTGAACCCAGTCACAGATGGCTTGTACGCGCGGGAGTCCATGGGTGATCTGCCCGAATTGATTCCACGCAAAATTCATCAGCTTGTCAGAATCGCAATAACGGCTCGGCAACGTGTAACGCAACAACTCAAAAGGGAGTTGTCCCACGGGTAGAATTTGGCCCAGCACTTCCCGGCTGTCGGGCAGGGAGGAAACGGCGACCAGTGCATCGTGACGAATTTCGTTGCGACCCGGCATGAACATCGAACGATAAGTGATATTGCCGTGGCTGTCCTGAAATTCATACGAGGGTAAACCGATGCCGAACGAAAGTTTTTCCTGCATCACCAGCACCCTGCCTTCGAGCCGGGGCTTGAGTACGAAAAGCACCGGTGTCGGCACAGTTGTTTCATAGACAAGGTTGCAGCCGACACGAACGGTAAGATTAAGGGGGTTCCAACTCATGGGTTATTACGGGCGGAATTGATTTTCATTTATTTCATTTGGCGATATCCGCCGCTTGTTTTGCATCCGTTCATTTAAGGAGTTCCTCTTTCCGAATCTCCTGTTCCGCCTGGAGCCAGTCCTGAATTGCGTAGCCTTCACGGCGGCCTTGCTGTTCGTAGAGTTCATGGGCCCGCGTAGTAATCTGTGGAATAATATCCAGCGATTTTTTGGCTAACAATAAGACTTTAACAGGATCAAAAATCCGATACGCGAGCAATTTCACGCGGTCGCTCACGAGAAACCACACCAGCGCATAGCCCCAAACGAAAAGTGCCCAACCCCAACTGATCGCCGGCATGAACAATCCATAGACCGCAATCAGGGTAGCCACCGCTTGCGTGCCGAACACTGCCACCAGCAGAATCCGTGCGGGACGGATGGACCAGAACGGGCCGCGCGTGCGCGTCAGGAAAATCGTCAGATGTCCGGCCACGGACAGCAGCAGAAAACTCAACGTCTGGAGACGCGGGTGGTCAATGTGAAATACACGGTCGCAAAGAAAAAACATTCCAAAAGAGGCCATGGGACCAGCGACGCCCAGCACAGTGGCGATGCCCAACACCAGACGCATATTCCAGGCCTCGGGCTTGTCCTGATAGTGAACGTTGTCATACGCGATGGACAGGATTGCGCCGTCGTTGAGCAACGCCAGCATCACGATCATCACCGCCGTCAATGGATAAAAGTTAAACACTAGAATCGCCAGCGTTATGAACAACAGCACGCGCAGCGTCTCGGTGATGCGATAAATCGCATAGCTTTGCATCCGCTGGAAAACTTTCCGGCTCTCCTTGATCGCGTCAATGATCACCGACAGGCCGGGTGACAGCAGCACGATGGCCGCCGCCGCGCGCGCCGCGTCCGTCGCGCCCGAAACGGCAATGCCACAGTCGGCCTTCTTCAGCGCGGGTGCGTCGTTCACCCCGTCGCCCGTCATGCCGACAATGTGTCCGCGTTTTTGCAGGATATCCACAATGTGGAATTTGTGTTCGGGAAAAACCTGCGCAAAACCGTCGGCCTTCTCGATGGACTCGGCCACCTCCGTGATCTCTTGCTTTTTTGAATCACCGAGGCTACTGGCATCTAAAATGTTCGCGCCCATATCTAACTTCTTTGCAGTTTCCTGCGCGATGGCCAGGGCATCACCCGTAACCATCTTGACCTTCACGCCCATCTGGAACGCGGTCGCGATGGTGGCCTTGGCATCCTCGCGCGGTGGATCGAACAGCGGTAGCACGCCCACAAACTGCCATCGTCCATCACCATCCGCGCGCGCCACGCCCAACGAGCGAAAGCCGCGCGCTGCAAATTCGTTGACCGCCTTCTCGACGGCGGGCTTCAACTGCCCTGCATTGGCCGACAATTCCAAAATCACCTGCGGCGCGCCCTTCGTCACTTTGAAGGTTTTTCCGTCCGCAGCTTTGATGACGGCCTCGGTGCGTTTATGCACCGGGTCGAATGGCTGGAAATGAAGAACCTGATAACCTTGCAATGCATCCTTGTCTTTCAGGCCGCCGATAACGGCGAGATCAATCGTGTCATTATTGTCCGCGCGCGACGCCAGCGCCGCATCGATGATGACTTGTTCGGCAGGAACATTGTCCACGCTGAAAGGATCGCCCAGCGTCAGTTTGTTTTGGGTCAGCGTGCCGGTCTTGTCCGCGCACAACACGTCCACGCCCGCCAGTTCTTCGATGGCCACCAGCTTGCTCACGATCGCCTGCTTCTTGGCGAGCAACCGCGCGCCGACCGCCATCGTCACCGACAACACCGTCGGCATCGCCACGGGAATCGCGGCCACGGTCAGCACCAACGCGAACTGCAACGTCGTGAGAATAGGATCGCCACGAAAAATCGCGACGGTAATAATCACCGCTACCAAAACCACCGCGAGAACGATCAGGTAATTGCCGATCTTCAATACCGCCTTTTGAAAGTGACTGACGGTGTGCGCCTCCTGCACCAGTTGCGCCGTCTTGCCGAAGTAAGTGTTCATGCCCGTGGCATAGACCAGCGCGCCGATTTCTCCCTGGCGGATGATCGAACCGGAAAACACCGCGTCGCCCGATTTGCGCTCGGCGGGCAACGACTCTCCCGTCAACGCGGACTGATCCACCTCCACCGGGTCACCGTCCAACAGTCGCGCATCCGCCGGCACAATGTCGCCCAGACGCACGCGAATGACGTCGCCCGGCACCAACTCACGCGCCGCCGGGGTGATCCATTTGCCATCACGTTTCACCAAAGCCTTGATCGCCAGCTTGGCCTTCAGGGCGGTGATGGCATTGCCCGCCTCGCGTTCTTCCCAGAATCCGACCACGGCGTTGGCCACTAACAAAAGAAGGATGATGAAAAAATCCGGCCAGTGCCGGACCACACCTGACAGAACCACAGCCACCTCGATCATCCACGGGATGGGACCCCAAAAATAAGTTAGGAATTTCAGGACCGGATTGGTTTTCTTTTCTTCAATCTCGTTAGGCCCATATTGGGTCAGCCGTTTCTGTGCCTCGGCTTGAGTGAGGCCGTCCAGCGACGATCCTAATTTTTTTTCCACTTCCGGCAACGGCAGGGTTTTCAAATCATCCTTGGCATCTGGGGCGGGCGTGTTTGCTTTCATTTCAATTGTTCACAATAATCCGTTGCGGAAATTGTATCTTTTGAACGCGGAGAAATGAATGGGGTGAACACCCCATGAAATAGAAACCTGCGAAATTCCGAGGCGCTATGCTTATATATTTTCCATCGCGGCAGTATATTCGCCTCGGCGCGCGACGCGGTTGCAACTGGCTCGATGATACAGAGCTTTCTGTGCCGCCGACACGTTGGCTTCCTCGCCGTGCCAAATCTCCAAGGCCGGTTGCTGGATGGCGCGGGAAAATGAGAAGGTTAAGGCCCATGGCATTTTGGAAGCGAATCGGACATTCATCGCATTCAGACGGGCCGAGGCTAGTTCACTTGGCTGACCACCAGACAAGAATGCAACTCCGGGGACAGCGGCAGGGACGGTTAGCAAGAGACAATTCACCGTGGCATCGGCAACCTCGTCCACGGATTCCTGCTTGGGGCAGGCCAATCCCGGCAGCACCATGTTGGGTTTGAGAATCATGCCTTCCAGCATCACACGCTGGGAATTAAGTTGATTGAAAACTGTTCGTAGGACTTTTTCCGTCACCTCGCGGCATTCCTCCAAAGTATGCGCACCATCCATTAGCACTTCCGGCTCGACGATGGGAACCAGTCCGGCTTCCTGGCACAATGCAGCATAACGAGCCAACGCCTGCGAATTGGCCTCGATGCAACCCCGGCTAGGAATGTCTTCTCCCATGGCAATCACCGCACGCCACTTGGCAAAACGCGCGCCCATTTGAAAATATGCCTTGAGGCGTTCGCGCAATCCGTCCAGACCTTCGGTTGTTTTCTCTCCGGTATGTCCCGCCATATCCTTGGCACCGGCATCAACTTTGATGCCGGGAATGATTCCCGCATCTATGAGGGACTTAATAAAGGGAGTGCCGTCTTTCTTATGCTGGCGGATTGTTTCGTCGTAAAGAATCGCGCCACTGATGCACTCGCCGAGACCGGGCGTAGTCACAATCAATTCCCGATAGGCGCGCCGGGCCTCCTCGGTCTGGGAAATCCCCAATTTGGCAAATCGTTTGTTGCAGGTGGGATTACTTTCATCCATCGCCAACAAGCCCTTGTCGCCGGCAACCAGCGCCCTCGCGGTGTCTATAAGCTCTTGCATATTCATTTGGAGTTGCTCCACTTCCAGTTCCGAATCTCCGGCAGGTCCTCACCATATTTATCAATGTATTGCTTGTGTTCGATCAGCTTGTCCTTGAGCTGCTGCTTCAGGTAGATACCCTTTTCACCGGTCTGCGGCAAACGGTCAATGGTGTCCATCACGAGGTGGAAGCGGTCCAGATCGTTCAGCACCGTCATGTCGAAGGGCGTGGTGATGGTGCCCTCTTCCTTGTAGCCGCGGACGTGGATGTTGTCGTGGTTGGTGCGGCGGTAGGTCAACCGATGGATTAACCACGGGTACGCATGGAAGGCGAAGATGACTGGCTTGTCCTTCGTGAAGAGCTCATCGAAATCAATGTCGCTCAACCCGTGCGGGTGCTCGGTTTTTGGTTGCAATCGCATGAGGTCAACTACGTTGACCACCCGGATTTTCAGGTCGGGCAAATGTTCGCGCATAATGGAGACGGCAGCGAGCGTCTCCAGCGTGGGCACGTCACCACAGCACGCCATGACCACGTCGGGCTTGGTGTCTTGGTCGTTGCTGGCCCACTGCCAGATGCCGATGCCTTCAGTGCAATGTTTGACAGCGGCGGCCATCGTCAGCCATTGTGGCGCCGGGTGTTTGCCTGCGATCACGACATTGACGTAATGGCGGCTGCGCAAGCAGTGGTCCATCACCGACAGCAGACAGTTTGCATCCGGCGGAAGATAGACACGCACAACTTCGGCCTTTTTGTTCACGACGTGGTCAACGAAACCGGGATCCTGGTGCGTGAAGCCGTTGTGATCCTGCCGCCAGACGTGTGATGCCAGCAGGTAATTCAGAGAGGCGATTTTCCGCCGCCATGGCAGGTGAGACGTAATCTTCAGCCACTTGGCGTGCTGATTGAACATTGAATCGACGATGTGGATGAACGCCTCGTAACAATTGAAGAGTCCATGCCGACCGGTGAGCAGGTAGCCCTCAAGCCAGCCCTCACATTGGTGCTCGCTGAGCATTTCCATCACGCGCCCGGTGGGCGCGAGAAATTCGTCGTTCGGCACAGTAGTGGCGTCCCATTGACGTTGGGTCGTTTCAAAGACGGCTTCCAAACCATTCGAGAGGGTTTCATCCGGACCGAAGATGCGGAAGTTTCGTTGCGCTTGATTAAACTTCGTCACGTCGCGCAGAAATTTTCCCAGCACATGCGTGTCGCCGATGCCGCGAGTGCCCGGCGTGGGAACGTCCTCCGCGTAGTCTCGGAAATCCGGCATCTTCAGGTCGCGGAGCAGCGCGCCGCCGTTGGCGTGGGGATTCGCGCCCATGCGTCGTTCGCCCTTGGGCGCAAGTTCGGCCAGTTCCGGTTTAAGGCGGCCTTGTTCGTCGAAGAGTTCCTCCGGCCGGTAGCTCCTCAGCCAGTTTTCCAACAGCTTGAGGTGTTCGGGATGGGTGGCAGGGTCGGAGAGCGGTACTTGGTGCGAACGGAACGTGCCCTCGATTTGCAGGCCATCCACAACTTTCGGTCCCGTCCAGCCTTTGGGCGACTTTAGGACAATCATCGGCCAGCGCGGCCGAGTGGTGTCCTTCTTTTCCCGCGCATTCGTTTGGATTCGTCGAATTTCCTCGATGGCCTTTTCTAAAGTGGCGGCCATGAGTTCATGCATTTTTTCCGGCTCGTCACCTTCCACAAAGTAAGGCGTCCACCCGTAGCCGCGTAGCAACTGATCCAATTCTTCGCGAGTGATACGCGCGAGGAGGGTGGGGTTGGAGATCTTATACCCGTTGAGATGCAAGATTGGCAGCACCGCACCGTCGGTGGCCGGATTGAGAAACTTGTTGGAATGCCACGCCGTAGCAAGCGGCCCGGTTTCCGCCTCGCCATCGCCGACAACGCAGGCAACGATCAAATCAGGATTATCAAACACCGCCCCGAACGAATGGCTGAGCGAATAGCCCAGTTCGCCGCCTTCGTGGATCGAGCCCGGGCACTCCGGCGAGGCGTGGCTGGGAATTCCCCCCGGAAACGAAAACTGAATAAAGAGCTTCCGCAACCCGGCCTCATCCTGGCTGATGTTGGGATAGATCTCGCTGTAAGTACCCTCGAGGTAAGTGTTGCCCACGACGGCCGGGCCGCCGTGCCCGGGGCCGGAAACATAAATCATGTCGAGGTCGTATTTCTTGATGACCCGGTTCAAGTGTAAATAGATGAAATTCTGCCCCGGGGTCGTGCCCCAGTGCCCCAGAAGCATGTGCTTTACATCCGCGAGCGTCAGCGGCCGCTTCAGTAATGGATTATCGTAAAGATAAATCTGTCCAACCGACAGATAGTTGGCAGCGCGCCAGTAGGCATCCATACGGTGAAATAGTTCCGGCGTGAGCGTGTTGGTTTTCACGGTTTAATTCTTTTTTTATTCACTGCGCCGGATCCGAGAATAAGGCATACCGAGCGCGCAATCATCAGTTCTTCGTTCGTTCGGATGACACGAACCGTAGCCTGGCTGGCGTCGGTGGAAATTACCGCCGCAGTCTCCGCATTGCACGATTCATTCAGTTCAATGCCAAGGAAGCCAAGTCCTTCACAGATGCGCGCGCGGACCAGTGGCGCATTTTCGCCGATACCTCCGGCGAAGACGAGCGTGTCCAAGCCGCCGAGCGCTGCGGCGAAGGAGCCGATCCACTTTTTCGCCTGATAACAAAACAACGCCACGGCTTCCGCCGCCCGTACGTCAACGGCTTCCTGCGCGAGCAAGTCTCGCATGTCGGAGCTGATCTCCGAAACGCCGATCAACCCAGACTCGTGGTTCACCAATTTGTAAAATTGTTTTGTGGTCATCCGTTCGGTTCGCGCCAGATATGGTGCCAGACCGGGATCCAGATCGCCCGAGCGGGTGCTCATCACCAATCCCGCCGTTGGCGTGAAGCCCATGCTGGTGTCCATGCTCTTGCCGTCGCGCACGGCGGCCATACTTGCACCGTTTCCGAGATGCGCAAGGATCACACGGCCCTTCGTTGCTGCCGGGTCGCCGAGGTGTGCAAGTTCTTCCATCAGATAGGCATAGGACAAACCGTGGAAACCGTAGCGTTGAATTCCCCTGGCATCGAAGCGGCGCGGAATTGGCAGCAGCCTGGCCACGCGCGGCATGGTGCGGTGGAACGCCGTGTCGAAACAGGCTACTTGAGGCAGCTTCGGGTGACGTTGACGGAACGCCTCGATCAGCTCGATCTCACGGGGCAGATGATCCGGGTCGTTCGGGCTGATGCGATGCAGTTCATCCAGCAATTCCTGAGTTACAGGCTCAGGCTCGGTGTGTTGCATGCCGTGGACCACCCGGTGTCCCACAGCCCGGACCAATTCGAAACCATTCTGTTCTTCGAGCCAATCAATCAGGAAATTCGCGGCGGATCTGTGGTCGGAGGCGGCAACGGTGACACTATCCGGTTGATTTGCACTCGGGTCGTTGAACGTCAGATTCGTTCTGCTCAGGCCGATGCGATCAATCTTTCCATAAAGCCTACACTTCAGCGGTTTGGTTACCTCATACAACGCGAACTTGATGCTTGACGAGCCGCCATTGATGATCAGCACGGAGTGCATTTATTCCCTTTTCAGTTTCGAAAATCCGGATTCAGCACCGCAGCCGCGCCTGGATAAATTTGAATGATACGAGTTGGAGCATTCACATGCTAGAATGTAATGGCAATGTCTCTTGATGCTCTCATAATTCATACTCTTGCCGTCGGGTTTAGCCAGCAAAAATCAACGCTCTCATTTATTCTTTTTTTGCGGCTTCTCTGGCGGCTTGACGAGTTTGATCATGCTCCGCTCCGGCGATGCCTTCATCCACCAGTCGTTCATTATCACTGCGTCCTTCGTTGTCCTCGTCTTCGCTGGAAACCACGGACACTTTGTGTCCGGTCGAGCCAGGCACCGGATCCCAACGTCCGGATTCGGGCGTTGATTCAAGGATTGCCTCTTTCGGATCCGAGTCCGGTTCACCGGTCAATTCCCGTTTAGCCTGTTCCCAATCGGATTTCGACGCTTCATGCGCTGAACGTCCGTTGATGACCGCCAGTTCAATCGCGCGCTTCCGCACCATCTTACGGGTCACCGTGCCGAGGCCGGCGGAATTTTCGGTCAAAACGCCTTCCTTCAACGGATTTGTTTTCATAGGTTAAAATCACCGCAACTACGGAATAGCGTTTGTGAGTTATGCGTTGTCTTAATCCGGCGTGGACCGCGATTATCGTGTGTGTCGCGGGATTCAGACAAATAGTTGTACCGATTTTGGGACTTTCGGCTTGGGGTGGCTTCTTTGGAGTTCACACCAGGTGTTTGGATTACGGTTTGGAATACAGATGTTTGAGGTGTTTCCACGAGTTTGCTAATGGATGCTTTCATAAATTTTCTCTTCCGTTGGCTAATTGAGAACTTTGGGTTGTTTCGCGGAAAGCAAAAAAGTGTTACCTGGATGCGCGGCGAAAACTCGCGCGGTCGTCCGCTTCAAGCCAGTCGAACGTGGTGTTAGTTTCCGGATTCAACCCGAGCTTGGAGCAATTCTCAATGAAGTAAGCGCGCTTTTCTGGATTTTTCATCGGGCTGCCGGCTTCCATTTCATCCGACCAGGTTTTGATTTCAACCGGCGTTTTCGTCGTGCCGTTGGCCTGTAACCAGGTGCCGACGTCTTCATAATTTTTTGAGGCTTGGACGGCGGCTTTGAATTGCTCGCCGTTGATGCCCTTGAAACTGAATAGCATGTTGTCCAGCGGACAATCGTAATGATATTCGCCGGGCGTTCCCGCCAGACTGGCACGGCATTTGTCAACGGCGCGGCTGGCGATCGCGAATCCGGCGATGCGTTCGCGCGGGCTGTGCGGAGCTTCTTTGGTCAGGTCTCGGTCAATGATCGGTGTATTCATAATTTTATTGTTTTTTTGGTTTCGTTTGTGTGATGGAAGTTGTGTTTTAATTTTGTTGCCCGAAAAATTTATTTTATGTCCGGTTATGAAAACCGTGAACCCGGGTCAGCTTGCGTTCCGCAAGCAATTGCGCCTCGGCATCCAGCCAGTGCTGCACCTCATGCCCCTGCGGGGACCCTTGGTTCACATAACTGAAGTAGGCCCTTCTGGCCACTTCGTCCGGGGATGGGGCAAAATCAATTCCGCTTTGGTTTAAGTCCGCTGTTGCAGTTGGCCGCGAGTTGTTGGCCGGTTTTTGATTTTGGTCCTGGGAGAAGTTATTATGTTTCATAAAGGTAGAATAAGCTGTGCAATGGTTTGTTCGCTATGGGGTCTTCACCCCATTCAATGAGATGGTCAATCTCCAGTCCAATCTACCCGGCTGCCGTCCTATTAATTCGCCAGGATGACTTTCAAAGGCGTGTTTCCTCCCGGCATTGCTGAAGGAGTCATAGGCCTGCTGCAGATCGTGGTCCTGGTTATTCGCACCACCGCGTCGGTCGCTTCTCACAGCGAAGGCTTCCGCATGTTCTCAAACTCTTTTTTTCGTGGACCGTGATAAACGAGGGCTTTTATAGGACGGGATACCCTAGATCGACCGCACCGACTGAAGCCAGATGGTGTGCGGGACTTTGCTCGACGGTTTCCTTGGTTAAATTTACGAACACCGTGGAGTCCTCGAAACTGATCCGGTCCACCTTGCGCGTCGGTATCTGCACCTCTTTGCCGGTAAACCGGCGCCCGGTTTTGATGACCAGTTGACGAATCGCCCAGCTCTGGGCGTCCATCATAAAATCACCGACATGACCGACGATTCCATCGCTCGCCTTGATATGGTAACCGTTCACGGCTTGCGTGCTTCGCAGATGCGCATCAGCACGTTCAGGTTGTGAGCCATTCGCAATGGCTGATTCGCTCGGGAGGGATTTTAAGGGCGTTTCTAAAATCGGAAAATTGCTCATGCCCCACAACCCGTCACCCAGCCAGTAGAACGGCCAGCCGTAATATCGGTAATATTCCTCTTCATATTGTCGGGCCACGGGCTTGTGTGACTCAATCGCAGGACTGTTCTCAATCTGTTTCCGGGTCAAATTCACGCTCAGGACTTTTCCGGCCTGATGGAGGTCACCGAAGGCATGCGGAGAAATGAGCACCTGTCGTCCCGATAACCATGAACCTGTGTCCGCGACCAGATAACGAATCGCCCAGCTTTTATCGTCAAAATAAAAATCCTTCACGTGGCCGATTTCACCATCCGACGCCCCGAGTTTGTTTCCGTATAAATGTTTAATGCTTTGCAACATAATCTGCCTTTTCTATTCAAATTCTGCCCAGTACCAGCAGGACAACCAGAATAGCCAATAGCAAGCCCAGTCCGCCACTCGGGTAATAACCCCAACTCCTGCTATGTGGCCATGTAGGGAGCGCGCCGACCAACATAAGAATGAGTAGCACTATTAAAATAGTTTCTAACATAATATTCCTTTCAATGTGTGAATGTGCTTCGCCTGATCATCCGCCGTTATTTCCTCCTCCCGCGATCGCCACTTTTTTCGTCCTTCAGATTTTACTTCTGGCCGCGATCAGAGCCGGGCGGAGCCCAATTTCTCGGATACTTCTTAACCATCGCCGCGTGATGGTTTGCCGGGGAATCATGGAAATCCATCTTCACTGACGGTGAAGCCAGCAGCACGTTAGCCGAGACACCATTTGGTGCTGGCCGCGAAACCCATGCGTTGCCATCCCGGTAAGCGTAATTGTGCCGACTGCTGTTGTAATAAACACCGTAACTTGGGTAATAAACGTAGTTGTCTTGCACCGCGACTGTAGGCACTACCACGACAGGTGCCACATTTATTCCGACGCTCAGTCCACCAGCGTAACCCACGCATTCGGTCAGCGTTACCAGCAGCACAGCCCCCAATATGAGTCCGGCTTTGTTAGTTTTGAAGAAAAGTTTTTTGTTATTCATGAAATAAGCGTAACCCGGGAAACGTGACGGTGCTATGGGGTGTAACCCTACCGAAGATTTCGGGAATTCAGGCATCCTATGGTACTAGCCCTGTCATTTACGTGGGTTGAGCGCAGAGCGAAGGAGACGGCTAATAGAATGTTTCCGGATTAACTCGTGAGGAGTTCGCTGACGGATGACAGAGTGGGAATGCGATCACAAACAACTTTGATCGTGACCAGGATCGGCACCGACAGCAAAGCTCCCGGCACACCCCAGAGCCACATCCAGAAGATCAACGAAACAAAAATGACCACGGGATTTAGCGTGAAGCGGCGTCCCAGTAAGACCGGCGTGATGAGGTTCGCTTCCAACAGATGGAGCAGCAGATACCACGCAGGCGGCAGGAGTCCGTTCCACGGCATGTCGAAAGTGAGCAGACCAACGGCGGCCAGCACGATGACTCCGGCGACGGGGCCAAAGTAAGGAACAAAATTCAGCACCGCCACGAACATTCCCCACATCGCGGCGTTGGGCACGCCCATGAAGTGGAGACCTCCACTCACAACCACACCAAGACCAATGTTGATCAGCGAAACCGAGAACAGGTAATTGGAAATGTTTTGCTGAATCTCATGACTGATCTCAACCGCGCGCTTTTTGTCGCGCAAGGTCGGCATCACGTGAACGAGTTTCTGCAGGAACAGGTCGCCCGAAGCGAGCAACAGATAAAGCAAGACCAATGTCTCGCCCACGCCCACCAGGAAAGTTCCGGTCCAGTTAAGGAATGAACCGGTGCCACGGCTATCTTTGACCTCGACGGTGGGCTCTTGTTTTTTTTCTTCCTCGGTCGCGCCCATGTTATTCACTGCCGCCGCCGCCTGGTTGAAGCGTGCGATACGCGGGAAAATTTTCTGAATCCGTTGCCTCAATTCGGTCATGTGTTGTGGCGCTTCATTCATCCACGTCAATGCCGGGCGACCCAGTTGGAAGAAACCGATCCCGATGGCGGCCACCAGGAGACAAAGCATGACTGCGGCGGAGAGAGCCGGCGGAATGTGGCAGTAGGACAACGAACGGATAAGCGGTTTCAGAGTTATTCCCAGCACACACGCCAGGACTACGGGTAAGACCACAGGACGGGCAAAGTAAAGGAAGGTAATCGTGCCGAGCACAATCAGGACGATTTGCACGTGTGTCGTTTTAGTCGCCGCTGCGGCGCTCAATAGAGCGGGCGGTGGTTTGCTGGTGAGCGCGTCTGTGCCCGGTGCAGCTTTGGCGTTCGATGCAACATCGTTCGCAATGGACTGAATTGCCGTGGCTGTCTCCATATTCAAAAATACGGCTGCCGCGACATCACCGTGGCCGCGCGCGGAATGCCAGCCAGATCGAGCCGGCCAGCTTCGCTCCTTTCATGACCGCTTGTAACCAGGAAGGTTTCGTGTAGGCATCCACGGGCTTGCCACGTTGGAAGGCCGCCACAGTCGCCACCAGCACCGCGGCTGATGAGGCGATGGAACCGAATGATTTGGCGCGGTCGGTGAGCGTGTGAACGCCCGACGTCAGCGCGGCCATATCCCTGACCATTTGGGTACGGTTGAGTTCGCTTTCTGCGATCAACAATTGCTTCCGTGATTCGAGCGGGTTCATGCGAGGATTTTTTCCAGACATGCGCGGTCCTTTCGAAGTTGATCGAGCGAGGCGGAAAGCGTCTGCCAGTCACGCAGCAATCCAGTGAGTCGCCGGTAAAGACAAACCCCGGCTGCTCCGTAGAGGCCGGTCAAGGTCAGGAGGACGGCCACGGGTGAGTAAGCCCACAGCAAAACCACGATGGCAGCCGTGAGCGTAAGACCGGCGAGCAGACCGAACGCCGCCACGCCGGACGCCAGCAGAATGGCGTGCAGGAGACGCTCGCGCTCCTCCTGCACTTCCACCGTCAACAGTTCGAGCCGGTTTTCCCCGATGGTCAACAGTCGCCGCGCAAAATGTTTCGAGGTCGTGGCCAGTCGTCTGAAGCTGACAGTGGATTCTTCCATAACGAAATCAATCGCCGTTGCGGGAGCACCGGCGGGTGACCAGAAAACCGATGAGCGCACCGACACCGAGGGCGATGCCAATGGCTTGATAGGGATGTTCCCGCACGGCTTCGTCGGCAGCTTTCGCGCCTTCGACCGCTTTATCGCGGACACGGCCTGCGATTTCCTTGGCGCTTTCCAGCGCGGCGGCGAGGCGTTTGCGGGCTTCCCCGACTTTTTCTCCGGCCACGTCGGCGGTGGCGGCCATCAACGCCCGCGCATCTTCGGCGAGCGTGCCCATGTCATTACTGGTTGCTGGTGTATGTTTGTTCATATTTTTTGTCGTTTCTATTTGTTTGTGTTTTTTAATGGTAAATTTTCCGCGTCAGATAGGTGGGCTGCTTCCGGCGATCTCGCCACGTGCAAAATCGAGTTTCTTCCGCCGAACGGATTCGGCACGGATTCTCTGGCGTTTGGATCAGGCATCCATTTGCCATCCACCACCAGGCAGTATTCGTATGTACCGGGTGCCAAAACCGTTTCCTTCCACCAGTTGCCGACACCGGAGGAATGCAGGGTTTTTCTTTCGGGCTGCCAATGGTTGAATGTTCCCGCGATGCAAACGGATGTGGCTGTTGGATGAGTGAATTCAAAACGAACCGGCATCAGTTGCGTGCTTCGGGCGTTGTCGTGGTTATGGTTGTGTTTCATGGCTGGTAAATTGTCTGGATGCTTGACTTTCGTTTTTTGAAAAATGTCATTTTCACATCACCATAATGTGCGAGAACATCTGGCATTTGCCATGGGGTGTTACCCTACCAAACATTTATAGATCCAGTCCTGGCGGGAAGTCTGGATGATCAAAGAAATCGAATGGGGAGTTTCAGGCTGGCCGCTGGCCGTGGCGCGGCGAAGATTTTCCGCAAAACCAGGTGGGTGGGGAAAAAGGCGACGAGCCACAGCACGCCAAGCCACAGGATGACATAGAAACTTTGGTTGACCCAGTGTTGCGGCTGCTGGTCGTTGAATCCGTAAACATAATTAATGTTGATTGGGATATTGGGGTTGGCCAGATGGGCGCCCGCAGGCGGAGTAAAAAAGTAGCAAACGAGTACCAACCCTGCGGCCACGACAGTCCAGGCAGACAAAGCCCGTTTGTCGTAGCCCAGGCGGACCATGAGCCAGACGAGCAGCAAGGGCAGCCAGCCATGAAAAAGCGAAAGCCCGCGGGTGAAAAGAGGCAGGGTGCGGTCGAACATATAACCGGTCAGGCCCAGAAGGTGAATCCCCAGAAGGTTGCTGCTGAAGTCCGCGAGCCAGAGGCATTGCGGAAGCAGTATACCCACGGAGCACATGCTGATGAGCAGGGAGCTTTCCTGCCACATACCTGCCACCGTGAGAATGAGGGCGGCATCGCAAAACCATAAAAAATTGGTGGGCCCATAGGTGTGCAAATAAATCGGAACGAGGACGGCGAGGAAGACAGTGCCGGCCACTTTGGCGGCCAGTGGAATCTTGCGTTTTAAAACCAAGGGCTGCCTCCCGGCAGCAATCGGGATTGTTTGGATGACGGTCGCTGGAGCTTCAAATTTCATGGGCGGAACTTCTTTCAGCAGCTCATTTAGAGTCAGGTTGGGGTGGCCTCATAGGCGTAAGCGCTGCCAAAATGGATTTTTGAACCGTCAGATTGGAAAGGTTTCCCAGGTGACCGCCCAGCTTGAAAACCGTCAATTGTTCCGGTGTAAACGTAGCGTGAAGCCACGCCAGATCCTCGTCTGTCAGGAGAAAATCATTTTCATTGACGATGATGCGGATGTCGGGGTTGGCGCGCAGACCGGCGTCATACGTCCGCAAATCACCAGCTTTTTCCAGCGTTTCCGCCGGCGAGACCATGCCCCGGGTCTGATAATATGGGGTCGCAAACTTCTCAAAATAATCCTTGTAGGAATACTGGAGGATTTCCTGATACACCGGCTCGCGCCGCCAATTCCGGATCGGATGTTTCAGGACTCCCTCATTGTGTCGCCTTTGACTGCTGAAAATAATATCCCGCAGCATGAATCGAAACGTCATTCCGATGAGAAACTTGGATTCAATGGCGCTGAACGGCAGGGAGGATCGCGGTGTCAGGGAGAGTTTGCTCAAGGCAGCCACTTTGAGAAAGGTGTTTTCGAGATCTCCGGCTCGTTCCCCGACCGGCCAGTTCAGGGGCGCCTGATAAAATTCGTCCAGCTTGGAAACCCCGTGGAGCAATCGGACCGGAGGACTGATGGCAACATAGCGATCAAATTTAATTAACGGCAACTGATTCGTCGGTTCGGTGGCCGCGATGAACAAAGATTGGAATGCACCCATGGAATAACCCATCAACGCCCGGTTGCCCAACCGATCCGGATATAGCACATGCAAGCGGTGATCAATTTCCGTCAACGCAACGTGCAAGTCGTGACCGTCCACCGGCAGATAAGCCGGCAGCGCCGCCGTCGAAGCGTGTTCCATGAACTCGGAGTTGAACGGGCTGCTGATGCTCACAGCGGAGAAGCCGTTTTTGTAAACCAGTTCAGCCAGCGCCAGGGAGGTTTCAGCCAGCCGGTGCGAACCCAACCCGGGAACGATATAAACCACGTTCGCCTTTCCCGGTTGCAACCAAAACGTGAATTTTAATCTCCGACCCGTTGTCGGAATCAAAGCCGACCGGGTCTTGCCTCGGTCCGGAAAACTGGGGTCCTTGAAGGTGAAAAAAACGGATTCGAGTGTTTCCAGCGAGGCCTTGTCCTGTTTTCCTTTCACCTGGAAATTCGCCACCCGGTTCTTTCTCACAAACGTCCAGGCATATTGAATCTCGGAATATGGATCCATTTCAGCCTGGCTGAAGCGCACATATTCGTTCACGCTGTCGGCGAGATCGTTATACATGACCACGTAGGTGAAATAAGTGTAGGGGCCGAGATAGGTCAGCGGATCGTTCGCGACGAATTTATAGGGAGCGATGTAGAGCAACGGATTGGCCGCCGTGTCGGCGACCAGACCGAGGGTATCCCGTTCATTGCTCGGTCCATAAATCGGCAGCATCAAAAAGCACTCCGGCTTCCAGCCCCACTGGCCGAAAGTCTGGCCAAAATCCGCGTCCGATTTCGGAATTTTCCATTTGCTTGCCACGTCGAAGAACCCGACCACCCCGACGGTGGTATTGCAAACAAATCGGTAGGATTCATCGCGCGCTCCGCTCCACTTTCCCTCGAGCAGATTGTTGATCAATCGTCCCGGGTAAGTGAGGTTCCGGCCAAAATTTCCGATTCCGGTCCGGACCGGTTTCACGACGATGAACCGATAAACTTTGCTGGTCGGCTTGATAACGTCGGTCATAAGCCCCTTGTTGAAGGCCCACATTACCCGATTCAACGGTTCGAGAGGGTCGGGGACGGATTTGGGGAGAACAACGGTCTCCGCTACCGTCGTCGTTGTGGAGCCAACGGCTGGCTCCTGTCCGCAGGCGAACAGCGAGAGGCACAACGACAGGAGTACCGGTGCCAAACTTTGAATTTTTTGCCTCGGTTGTATTTTCAAGTCGCCCCCCTTCCTGGCCTTGAGGCCAAAATTTTTTGGGCTTGGGCATCCAACGCAATATGCACATCCTCTTCTTGCGGACAATCTGATTTCAAATGAATGAAACGCGCCTTTGCGACCAACTCGATAGGATGATGCCAAATCTCAATTGTTTCAGTGACCGCTTCTCCGCTATTAATCTCGATTCTGGTTCGGTTCGAGTTCTGCACTGGCGGTGATGCCGCAGCTGACTGCGGGCTGCGGAAGAATCGTTGTTCTACCATGGCGAAAGGTAAGCATGAAAAGCCGGGTGGGTGCTATGGGGTGTTCACCCCATAAGAGATTCTTTTTATCCAACTCCCGACCCGGCGTGCCGCGGTCAACGCGCAAAGGGAGTGGAAAAACCGGGAAACGGTAGGTTGTGAACTCCCTTGAATTTTTATTGCCCTGCGAACTCGAAAAATTTGGGGGCACAGTGCCGGATTGGCAATTACGGGCAAGATCACTGCGAGCGACCGCGTATGTACGCAAGACCGCCTCGGAGGAACGTGACACATGCCCGGTTGCCAAAGTGTCTTGGTGATGGTTTTGGCCGCCCGATCCGGCCGCGGCCGCGAACTGGCTCAATTTTGACTTAACCGCGGGATGCGTATGTCGCCTGAGTGATTGAGGATCCCGAAAGCAAACAATAGCCACACGACGACGCAAATTACCACGGCAGCGTTGAGGATTTTCTTGATCTTTCCGTCCATTGGGATGTAGGTATTGACCAGCCAGAGCAACACGCCGATGACGATCAGAGTAACAGCGAGAGAAATCAGTGACATATTTTCCCTCCAATTTGGATGCGTGATTTATTATTCATGCTGTGAATATAAACCAGAGAGCGAAAGGGCGCTATGGGGTGTTACCCTGCCAGAAATTTAATAAAGCCAACCTTGACCCGCAGGTTGGAGCAATGGTCAACAAAAGAAGAAACCAGCAAAACATCGGACAATGGATGTTCAAGTGGACACTGAACCGCAGAATAGAATCATCATAGTCGCAAACCAATCGCTGACGGCTGGCATTGCGGGTTTGGCGGCGGCGCAATGTCCGTGCGGACATCGCTGGTCGCGTGCAAAACTTCTTTCACCGTTCCCAACAATTCGTCAACGGTATAGGGCTTGGGTAGCGTAACGGC
>JBEKBA010000015.1:0-35881 GCA_050015635.1 Verrucomicrobiota bacterium | reverse complement strand
GGCCATTTTTGCGACGGCGATAACTTTCATTTTGCCACAATACTATGCCGGCACCACCCGGATCAAGATTGACGCCGACACAGGCGATATCCCCGGATTGACCGACACGACTTCCTACAGCCCTTACGACCCTTATTTCATCCAGACCGAATTTGAGATCATTCAGGATCAAGTCGTTCTAGGCAAAGTCATTCAAACATTAAACCTGAATGATAAGTGGGGCAAATTATATAATGGTGGCGAACCATTTACGACTGCCGAGACCATGAAAATGCTCGGAAATCGAATGAGTCTTAACACCGTCCGCAATACCAAGCTGATAGAAATCACGGTTTTCAGCGAAGACAGAGACGAAGCGGCACTCATCGCCAACACCATCGCCGCAGCCTATAAAGATTATCGGCAGGACTTGCGCAAGCAACTTTCCACGGGCGGCATCAAGGCGATGGAGGATGAATATCAGGATCACGAAACTCAAATTCAAACGTTCCAGACAAATGTGGATCAATTGCGCAAGGACCTAAATATCAATGACACAGATCCTTTTGCGACTGGTCCCTCTCCTACCATGTCGCCGGATGAACTGCGGCAGTTGGACGATCAGCGCATCGAGGACGAGGCGAATTACGACAAGCTGAAAGAGCAATTGACCGGATTGCAGAAGTTGGATACCGAACAATTGCGGGATGCCCTGCCCACCTACATTCAGGATTCCACGCTCAACGAATTGCTGAATGATCTCAACGCAGCCCAGCAACAACTGGCCAAATTAAAAAGCGATGCCTCAGCGCAACATCCCGACGTGATGCGCATCCAATCCCTGGTTGACGAATTGAACCGTGAAGCGGATGCCCGTGTCAACGGCATCATGCTTGGCATGCAAAACAATGTGAATTCCCAAAAAGCCGCGCTGGATTCGCTGGTGGCCGCCCTTCAAGAGGCCAAACAAAAAGATCAGGAAGATGCCATTCGGAGCCAGCCTTACTGGGAAGCAAAGCGCACGCTCGAAAATATGCAGGACTTTGACAAGATACTTTCAGCCAAGATTGAGTCGGAAAAACTTGATTTGGAAATTCCCAAGACGGCCATGGTGGAAATCACCCGTCAGGCCGAGCCGGAAAAAGACCCGGTCCGCCCAAAGAAGACCCTTAACATTGTTCTCGGCGCCATCTTCGGTTTGATATTGGGCGTCAGCCTGGCTTTTTTCATTGAATATCTTGACACCAGCGTCAAGACGATTGACGAAGTGGAACGCGCGTTGCAGGCACCGGTGCTTGGGGTCATCCCTCAAAATGCCGGCCTCCTGATTGACGAAGAAATTGAAAGCCCACATGCCGAGGCTTACCGGGTTTTGCGAACTCACATTCTTTTTTCCGGTAAGGACGCCAAATTCAACACCGTTGCCATTGTCAGCGCGGGCGCGGGCGAGGGCAAATCCACCACCACGCTTAATCTGGCCACAGTGTTCGCCCAAGCTGGCCAGCGGGTGCTGGTCGTGGATTCCGATTTGCGCCGTCCCACCCTGCACAAGTTGCTCCGGGTATCCAACAATATCGGCTTGGTCAGCTACCTCCTCAAACAGAACACTTTGGAGCAAGTGATTCAAACCACGCGGCTCCCGACACTCGATTTCCTGGCCAGCGGCAAGTTGCCCAGCAGTTCCATGAGCATTCTCAATTCGCCACAAATGAGAAATCTCATAACGGAATTAAAACAACGTTATGATTTTATTTTCTTTGATTCGCCCCCGATTTTGGGCATGAGCGATGCCGCCATTCTCGCCAGCGAAGTGGACTTGACCATCCAGGTCATTCAATTTCGCCGTTATCCGCAGCCGATGAATGTGCGTGCGAAGCAGATGGTTGAGAAAGTCGGCGGCCATCTTGTTGGGATTGTTCTCAACAACATCAATATGTCACAGGATGAAAGCTATTACTATTACAGCGGCTATTATCAAGATTCCGGCTACGCAAAAGATGCGGACGAACCCGAAGCCGCCGGGAAAACTTTGGACGACAATCAAACAGAAATCAAACAAAAGTATTGATTGCGTGTCTAAATTCACAAGGATTAGTGCCCATGAAATTATTTTGGAAACTGTCAGAATTGGCGTTGCTTGTCTGTGGAACACTGCTCGCCGGTGCAATGTTGACCGGCTGCACCTCCTCATACGAAGACCCGATTTTTTCTGAAAATCCCACCACGCCTTCGCCGACGATGACTGGTTCGCCCGACGACACAGTTTCATCCGAAGAGGATGCCGCGCGGTTTCACATCGGCGAAACCGTGGTTGTGAATTTCTCCGGCCTTTCTCAAGATGAACTATTGGAGATGCCTGAATCAACCCAACCCATCAAGGAAGACGGCACCATCACCCTGCCCTACATCGGCTCCGTAAAGGCTGCCGGAAAAACGTTGGGCGAATTACAGAATGACATTCACGACGCCTACGTGCCCAAATACTACGTTCGCCTGACCATCGCGGTGACATCCGATCAACGTGTTTTCTATGTCGGTGGTGAAGTGAAAACTCCCGGCCGCGAGCTCTATGTCGGCGCAACCACTGTCACCCAAGCCATTCAATCCGCCGGTGATTTCACCGACTTTGCCAATCGCGGCAAAGTCTGGCTCATCCGCGCCAACGGCCAGCGCATCAAAGTCAATTGTAATAAGGCTTTGGAAGACCCGTCACAAGACCCGCCCGTTTATCCCAACGACCAAATCCAGGTACCACGCCGACTTTGGTGATGATTCAACTCAACATTCTCTCTGGAAAAAAGGCGGGCATCCAACCGGTTGTCCGCCGTTTTCCTTTCCACATCGGACGCGCAGCTGGAAACGATCTACAACTCGAAGACGACGGGGTCTGGGATCAACACCTCGCCTTGGAATTTCAAAGGCAGGAAGGCTTCAAACTCGCTACCATAGCAAACGCGCTCGCCACCGTCAACAGCCAGCCAATTCAAAACATAATTCTCCGCAACGGCGACACCATCATCATTGGTTTGGTGAAATTACAATTCTGGCTCGCGGCGGCACGCCAGCGCGGGTTGCGCCTTCGCGAAGGATTCGTCTGGGCGCTTTTAATTTTCGTTACCGTCAGCCAATTCGCCCTGCTTTACTGGCTGATTCGTTAGTGACGAAAATGCCGCGCGCCGGTGAAAGCCATCGCCATGTCTCGTTCATCCGCCGCTGCAATCACTTCCGCGTCGCGCACCGAACCGCCCGGCTGAATCGCTGCTGTTACGCCCGCTTCTGCCGCCGCAATCAAGCCGTCCGCAAACGGGAAAAATGCGTCGCTGCAAACCACGCTGCCTTTAAGTGATAGTTTCGCCTCACCTGCCTTCCAAATCGCGATGCGGCTCGAATCCACACGGCTCATTTGTCCCGCGCCGACACCCAAAGTCCGGTCCACACCCGCATAAACAATCGCGTTTGACTTGACGTGCTTCACCACGCGCCAGCCGAATAACATTGCCTTCAGTTCGGATTTCGTCGGCCGCCGCTTCGTCACGATTTTCAAATCCGCGCGCACCGTCGCTTTCAAATCGCGTTCCTGCAACAAAAACGAACCCGCGCCCACGCTGCGCAAATCAAACGCGTTTCCCGCGAGCGGAGATTTCAAATTTTTCAGCAACCGTAGGTTTTTTTTCTTTTTCAAAATCGACAGTGCCTCCGCCGAAAAATCCGGTGCAACGATGACTTCGCTAAAAATTCCCGCAATCGCCCCCGCGCATTCGACATCCAAAATCTGGTTCGTCGCAATGATGCCGCCGAATGGTGCTTGCTTGTCGGTTGCGAATGCCTTGTTCCACGCCTCATATAAATTTTCCCCCTGACCGACGCCACATGGATTTGTGTGCTTCAAAATCGCCAGCGTCGGCGGCGGGGGGGCAAATTCGGCGATCAGATTCGCCGCCGCCGTCAGATCCAAAATGTTATTGTAAGAAAGTTCCTTACCATGCAGTTGCTGAAAAAATTCATGAAATTTCCCGTAAAGCGCGGCGGCCTGATGCGGATTCTCGCCGTAGCGCAACGGCTGCGCGAGCGGCGCGGCAATGACGAGCGTGGCTGGCAATACATTTTTGTCGGTGGAAAATTCCTTCTGCAAATGCGCCGCAATCGCGCTGTCGTAAACCGCCGTCCACGCAAAAACTTTTGCCGCGAGCTGGCGGCGCAGTTCCAAAGTTGTGCCGCCGTTCTCCGAAATTTGGTTGGCAACTTCCGCATAATCTGCCGGGTCAACGATGACGGTGACGCTGTCGTGATTTTTCGCTGCGCTGCGGAGCATCGAAGGCCCGCCGATGTCAATGTTTTCAATCGCGTCGTGCAAATTGACGTCCGGTTTCGTGACGGTTTGCTCAAACGGGTAAAGGTTCACAATGACTAAATCAATTGCGGAAATGCCGTGTGTGCGCGCGACAGCTTCGTGGGTTTCATTGCCGCGAATGAAAAGTAATCCGCCGTGGACTTTTGGATGCAGTGTCTTGACGCGACCATCAAGTATTTCAGGAAAATCAGTATATTCGCTGATGTCTTTCACCACGATTCCGGCTTCGCGCAACGACTTGGCTGTGCCGCCGGTGGAAATAATTTCGATTCCAGTTTTCGCAAGAATTTGCGCAAAAGAAACCAAACCGGTTTTGTCAGAAACCGAAATCAGCGCACGTTGAATTTTCGCCATGACCCAACAAAATCCTCGAAAGCCGCCGTTGCCGTCAATTGGCAAATTGCCGCTTCCGATTGATTTATTTTGCCGCCGCAGTCTCAACCATATCTTCACCGATGGCGCGTTCGAGTTTGGCGCGGGCGGTGGCGTAATCATGCAGCGCCTGGATTTGCGTCGTGCGCGCCTGCGTCAGCGAAGTCTCGGCGTCGAGCACGTCGAGTTGCGTGCCGGTGCCGGCTTCAGAGCGTGCTTTGGCTTCGCGCAGGGATTCCTCGGCTTCGGCCGCCACGGTTTTTTGCGAATCCAAAACTTCCTGCGCTTCGATGAAATCGGAATACGCCGTGCGTACTTCAAGTTCAATCTGGCGCGATTCATCCGCGAGGTCGGTCTCGGCCTTTGCGTAAAGCGCCTTGGCTTGGATGACTTTACCGTGCGTCAGCAGTCCGTCAAAAATATCCCAGTTTAGTTGGGCGCCGGCGTTCCAGCCGTGGATGTCGTGATCGAGTACGACGGGTTGCGTGAATTGCGCATTATACCAATTGTACCCGGCGAAAAGCTGGACGGTCGGTTTGTAGCCCGACCTGGCGTCCACGATGTTGAGTTTCTGCAACTCTTCGGTCTTGCGCAGCGCGACAAGTTCGGTGCGATTGCCCAGCGCTTGTTGAATCGCGTCAGGCAGGCGCACTTGATACGGCACCGCGTCGAGCGTGTCGGTCAGATTCAACGGGATGTCTTCCCAAACTTCGCGTGGCAAGTTGTAGCCGAGGGAATTCGCAAGATTGTTTTTGGCAAGGCGATAATTGTTGCGCGCCTGGATCAAATTCGGGCGTTCGTTGGCGACGGCGACTTCGGCGCGCAGCACATTGAATTTCGGCACCGTACCGGCGTTGTAACGGCTCTGCTGGTCATCGAGCTCCTTTTGCAACAAATTCACCGAGGCTTCATGCACGGTGATTTGCTGCGCGGCGAGCAGCACGTCGTAATACGCCTCGCGTATGGACAACAACGTGTCGGCCACCGTCGTCTGATATTGCGCCAGCGCCTGTTCCTTTGTGACTTTGGCTGCACGCACCGCCGCGATTAATTTTCCACCTTCGTAAATGGATTGAACAATTTGCACGCCCGCGTTCCAGTTTTGATTTGGCTCGCTGGTGCCAGGATAACTCTCAATCGCATTCGGATCGGTGTCTTTGTATTGGCCGGTCGCCTGCACCTGCGGCAACGCGACCGCGCGCGTCTGCACCACCACGCCATAGGACGCTTGGAGATCGTTTTGAGCCTCGAGAATCGTGGCGTTTTGCTGGAGCGCGATGTTCAGGCAATCTGTCAACGACAGCGGATGAGTGAGCCAGGCCGGTAAATATTCGTCCGCGTTTGTGTTCTGCGCAACCGCATTGCCAGTCATGACGAAGCAAACGATTACCAACGGAAGATTCTTCGTGCAAAAAAACTTTTTCATAGAGCCACAAATTTATCAGTTCCAGCCAGTTCAGCGCAAACTTGCATTTTTTCCAAACACTGGTTCTTCTTAATTTAAATGCGGCTGCAAGACGGTGCGATTTTGACCGGTACTTTGGCTTTGGCCGCCATCTTCACTGCTGGCTGCTCCGGCAATTCACATGGCACTTTCCAGAGTTACATCGAGGGCGAATATATCGGTACACGCGACGCACGCGCGGCGTATCACTTTATGCATGATTTGCAAAACCGCCTTGTTAACCGTGTTCAACTGACTTCGGATGGGCACACCTCATATTTGCCAACAGTTGTGGCCGATGGAGTTGTTCCTAGTCGTGATGCTGACGATTGGAATCAAACGCTACCGCCAGACGCTGGATTAGCGATTAATTTTACCGAACTTGCAAATTACGCCCGCTTCGGCTCTCATTTCTTAAATGTGGCGATGGAGTTGTCTAACTTTAATAATCGTATTGGCGCTGGACGGACGAATCGCGCGCGGCACGGAATCCGCCGAGGTGAATTTGGATTATGTGGCGCAACGCGCGCTCGAACGCGCGCAACGGCCATTCCATTCGCCGCGCGCCGATTTGCCGAAGGTTCTGCGCCAGGACAATCTGGATTACAACAAATACCGCGAAATCCGTTTCCGCCGCGACCACGCGCTGTGGACGGTGGACAACCTGCCTTTCCGCATCGAATTTTTTCATCCGGGCTACCTTTATCAGGAACCGGTACGCGTCAATGAATTCACGCCGACACACGTCCAGCCCATCCGTTTCGTACGGGATTTTTTTGATTACGGCGATTTGCACATTCAAAATCAAATTCCCGTCAACACGGGCTACGCCGGTTTCCGCATCCTTTATCCGCTGAACGAAACCAATCAACTGGATGAACTCGGCGCATTTCTCGGTGCGAGTTATTTCCGTCTGCTCGGCAAAGATCAGCGTTACGGCCAATCCGCGCGTGGTCTCGCGCTGAACTGCGGCGAACCAGATCGCCCGGAGGAGTTTCCCATTTTCACCGACTGGTGGCTCGGCAAACCCCACAAGGACGACGATGGACTGCGGCTGTTCGCAATCCTCGACAGCGTGAGTTGCACCGGCGCGTATGAATTTCTCATTCGTCCCGGCGAAACGACAGTCGCTGACGTAGATGCCGTTTTATATTTCCGCGAGACAAGCACTATTCATGCGGCGAAGACCAACGCCCAACACGTCAAAACCATCGGACTTGCGCCGTTGACGAGCATGTTCTGGTTCGGCAAAAATTCAGAGCGTAAGTTCGACGATTACCGCCCCGAAGTTCACGATAGCGATGGCCTGTTCATGTGCATGAGCAACGGCGAAACGCTCTGGCGCCCGCTCGACAATCCATCTGTCATGCGCCACCAGATTTTTCACGCGCCGGACATCCGCGGTTTCGGCCTGCTCCAGCGTGAACGTTCCTTTGCCGCGTATCAAGACAGTTTCAATTTTTATCAACGCGAACCGGGCGTATGGGTCGAGCCGAAGGGCAAGTGGGGCGACGGTGATTTGCATCTGGTCGAATTGAGCGCAGACTATGAAGGCTTGGACAATATAGTCGCATTTTGGGATCCGAAAAACAAACCCGTGCCGCTGCAACCTTATCGCTTCGGCTACACGCTTAAATGGCAAATGGGCGCAGCCGACGTGAAACTTTCCGAGAACCGAGTTGTTTCCACCCGCATCGGAATTGATCCAAGCTGCGTCGACTGCCGGCAGATCATCATTGATTTCAAAGGGCCGAAACTTGACGCAATTTCTCCCGACAGTCCGCAGTCCGGCTGGCCGCGAGCCATTGCCAATTGCAGCACCAACGCCGCGCTCTTGGATAGTCAAGTGCTTCCTTGTCCGGAATTGAACACGTGGCGCGTGATTTTGAAAATGCAGACGCGACCAGGCAATGTTGATCCCGTGGATTTGCGCTGTACGTTGCAAAAAGGCACAAACATCTTGAGCGAGACTTGGACTTACCAATGGTGTCCGCCGTGAACCCCGCGATTTTGCCAGACGCTTCCGGACTTTTGGCCGGTCGGCCGCTTGAAGAATGGAACGATGCTTATGCCAAGGTGGAAAGTTATTTTCACGCTTTGCGCGTTCGCAACAAAGCCTTGCTCGGCCAACTCGTCCTGCGCGTGCTGGAACGTGCCCAACGCCGCGCGCCTGCCGCGCCGCACCACACCGCTACTCAACTCGCCGCCGAGGAAATGGATCACATCGTGACCGAGTGGTTCGCCGACGTGTTGCAATCGCCGCCGACCAATCCTGATCAAATGCTCTCCACGCGCGGCCGGCTCGCGTTGCTCCTCGCCGATATGCCGGGCAAATGGCAAGAACAATTTCTCCGCCCCGGTCCGTGGCCGGAGGAATTCGTTGGCGCCATGCGTGAAACTTTTTTACGCGCCGGGCCGGATTTCCAGCTTTCAAAAATGGCGCCGCGCCCGCTCGACCTCGGCCCGATCACAACGCTCACCAATCTAGGACGGCTGCCCTATTTCAAAATGGTGTTCGCGTGGACGTTATTCGCCTTGTTGCTCGTAGTGTTTTTCATTCTCACGCACTGAAAACCATGTCGGAACGTTCGCCATCGTTTCAAGTATCATCCGCGCCGCGCATTGAACGCGGTTGGCGGCTGTTCATTTTTTATTCGTCCGCGCTGATGCTCACCGGTCTGGTTTCAATGCTTTTTGCCGATCTACTCTGGCGCACAGGCTGGTCAACGTCGCGGACGGTTTTGCTGGTTTTCTTTGTGATTTTGTTTTTGTTCGCCGCCATCGGCTGTATGCACGGCATTTATGGTTTCGTGTTGCGGCTTTTCGGCACGCGCCAGCGCATCACGGAGTTGAAAAATTACCGCGATCAGAAAATCGACGGAACCAGTACGGCGATTGTCTTCCCAATCTACAACGAAAATGTCAGGCGCGTTTATGAAGGTCTGCGTGCCACTTATGCATCGCTCGAAAAAACCCGCCAGCTTGAATGTTTTGATTTTTTTATTTTAAGCGATTCGACCGATCCAGACAAATGGGTCGAGGAAGAACGACGGTGGTTTGATTTGATTCGTGAATTGGATGCGCTCGGTCGAATTTATTATCGTCGCCGCCTCGATAACGAAGGCCGCAAGAGCGGCAACGTCCGCGACTTTCTCAACGCTTGGGGGCGCCGCTACCGCTACTTTATAGTGTGCGACGCCGACAGCGTCATGCGTGGTGAAACGCTCGTGGATTTGGTGAAATTGATGGAGATACACCCATCCGTCGGATTGATTCAAACTGTCCCCGCACTTGTGAATGCGGAATCCCTTTTCGGGCGCATCCAGCAATTCGCCAACCGCCTCTACGCACCGTTGTTCATCGCAGGATTGAATTATTGGGCGCTCGATTTTGGAAATTATTGGGGGCACAATGCCATCATCCGCACCGAGCCGTTTATGCAATGTTGCGATTTGCCGCAACTACCCGGACGCAAACCGTTTGGCGGGCAGATTTTGAGCCACGATTTTGTCGAGGCCGCATTGATGCTACGAGAAAACTGGGAAGTTTGGTTTGCCTACGATCTCGAAGGCAGTTACGAGGAAACGCCGCCGGCCATGATCGAAAACGCCCGGCGCGAACGCCGCTGGTGTCAGGGAAATTTGCAACATGGCCTTGTGATCTTCGCCAAAGGTCTGCGCGGCGTGAGCCGACTGCATTTGATTTTTGGAATTTGCGGTTACCTCGCCGGCCCACTGTGGCTCGCGTTTCTGATCGCGTTCAACTGGATTCGCTGGTTTCAAAATTACACTGGGCTTTCAGACATCACCGTTCACGCCTTTACGCCGTATTTGAATTTAAGTGGCACGGCACACGCCTTTTTGATTTTCATCATTTGCATGGTCGTCATCATGTTACCTAAAGCGCTTGCGTTGGTTGACCTAGCAAACGATTTGCCACGCCGCCGCGCGTTCGGCGGCTTGGGGCGCGCCGGTGTGAGCGTCGTTGGTGAAACGATTTTCTCCACATTTCATGCGCCGTTACTGATGCTCTGGCACACGCGCTTCGTCGTCACAAATCTGCTCGGCATCAGCGTTGGCTGGGCGACGCAAAAACGTGCCGCCGATGGAACGACTTGGACGTTTGCGTTCCAACGTCATTGGGGTCACACGTTGATCGGACTGGTCTGGGGCGCGTTCATGTGGTGGCTTGATGAAACTTTGTTTTGGTGGTTCACACCTGTACTCGCCGGAATGGTTTTGTCCATCCCGTTGAGCGTTTTCACCAGCCGCCGCAGTCTAGGTATGCGGGCGCGGAAACTCGGCTTTTTTCTCACGCCGGAAGAGACGATGCCGCCGTCGGAAATCACTTCGTTGCGCGCGCATTTGAAAATTCAGGAAATCACTAGCAACATTGCGCCGCACCGCCCACACGCGGGCTTGGCCGAAGCCGTCCTTGATCCATACGTCAACGCTATCCACGTTTCGCTGTTGCGCGAAAAACAACTTAATCCAGTCTATGCCGAGCAATTTTCAAAACTTGGCGCTGGCACTGAAAACGTCCGTGTCTTCGGAGAAAAATTACTGGCCGAGGGGCCGGATAAATTAAGCGCATCCGAAAGACTTTTGGTCATGGCCGATCAAAGCACGATGGTTTGGCTACACCAACAATCGTGGCAGCGCCCCACCGAATCGCTTGCATCATGGTGGCGTGCCGCGATTTTGGACTACAGCCGCCGTGACTGATTAAATTTTCCCTACAACAATTCCAAAGTGCGTTGTAACTCTTCGTCCGTGTTGTAGAAATGTGGCGAAAGGCGGATGAAATTCCGTCCGGCACGATTTGTTCGCAGCGACGCGACAATTCCTGCGTTCGCCAATTTTTGATTTAACGCCGCCAAGTCTTTTCCGTTTTGATAAAATGAAACAATGCCACTGGCATTTCCAGTTTTCACTTCAGCGTTCAAAACCGTAAAGCCTTTCACTTGCAACGCGGGCACAAGCCACGCGCGTTTGCGGAGCAGTTCGGCAGAGATGTTGTCAACACCAATTTCCAACGCGAGTTCCATTGCGGCAATCAAGCCAACGAGGCCTATTAAATTATGCGTGCCAGCCTCGTATTTCACCGCGCCGCTGCGGAAAATGATTTGTTCCTGCGCGACAAAATTCGGTGAACGCACGTTGTGCCAACCATAAATCGGCGGATTTAAATTTTCCTGAAGCTCATGTCGGACATAAAGAATACCCGCACCGCATGGACCAAGCAGCCATTTATGTGCATCGGCGGCAAGAAAATCCACATTCTCGACCGTCGTCGGAAACGCGCCAAGCGTTTGGATCGCATCGAGGCAAAATAAAATTCCGCGCTCGCACAAAATTTTTCCGATGGCTTGATGTTCCAGCCGAAAACCGCCGATGAAGTGGCACGAGGCGAGCGCAACGAGCCGTGTATTTTCGTCCACCTGCCCCATCACGTCTATCGGGTGAATCACGCCGAGGCCACGCGTGTTTAGCAGGCGCACTTCGACACCACGTGCGGCCAGCGCCATCCATGGATAAACGTTTGACGGATAGTCGTCATAATAAACAAGAATGTTATCACCTTTACAAAAATTCAAACCCGCAGCGACAAAGCTCAACGCGAGCGAGGTTGGTCCGACGAAGGCGACTTCGTCCAATTGGCAATGCAGCAATTGCGCCGCAAGTTTTCGGGCGTCGTCCAAACGGTGCAGCATGAACGCTTCCTGATCTCCAAGCGTTGCTTGCCGGGCGCATTCGGCAATAGCTTCCGCAACGCGGCGCGGCAACGGACAAACGCCAGCATGCGCGAGAAAAACTTTTTCGCGCGCGACGGGGAATTCGCATTGCCGCAATCCCTCATTCGCAAGAATTTCAGTCAGCGTCATGGAAATTAAAAATGACTCGCGTCTTTAATTTGCTGAAAATAACCGAGATAGAAACTCACGACTTTGTAAGCGATCATCGCGGCGACGAGTCCATAAACGAGGCGCGGTGTCCATTGCGCGAAGGCATGGAGCTTGCGTGTGCCTTCCTCCTGATAATGCCCGTAAAGCCGTTTCAAAGTTTCATCCAGTTTGCCGCTGACTTCGCCACTGGTGTAAAGATTGGCGAACATTTCTGGAAAATCGCGGCGTTCGCGCACGACTTCGGCTGGCGTTTGTCCAGCAACAATCTGCGGTTTCCACGACGCAACCGTGCGCCGCAGCGCGGGCGAGCCGCTCGCTGCTGCCGCCAAATCCCACGCGGTGACGATGCTCACGCCCGCGTTGATGAGTGCTTCGAGCGCGGCGGCCAATCGCGAGAGCGCGAGAAAATGCCGCGCAGTCCCGAGAATGGGAATCCTGCCCAAAAGGGATTCGATTAGCGCGCGCCATTTTTCGCCGTGCCTGCCCTGAGTGGCGTAAATGATAAGTGCGGCGACAATGTAAAGCGGAATGAGAACGCCAAAGGTTTTGGCCAGATAGGCAGCCAAACTGGTGGTGCCAACAAAAAATTGCGCGAAGGGGAAAATAAAAATCGCCATGTGAAATAACCCGACCGGATAAATCAAATCGGCGATGACCTGGCGTGCGATGCGAGCGCGGTCGTTGTAATAGTCGGCGAGCAGCCGGAAGGAGGCGTCAAGCCGTCCGCTGCGTTCGCCGGCTTCGATCAGTGCGATGTCAAATTCCGGCAGCCATGCACCGAGTTGCCACAACGATTCAGTGAAAGTGCGACCTTTCGCCAGTTCATCGAGGAGACGTTGCAGCGGTTCGCGAAACGCAGGCGCAGGCGGATTGCGTTTGATTTGTTCCAACGCAGGGACGATGCCGATGCCGGCGGACGTAAGTTGGGCGAGTTGATGATAAAACTCGGCGCGCTGCGTGAATTGCCGGGGCGTGACGATGAACGGCATAACGCCCACACGCTAAACTCAAACTGCGACTCGGTCGAGACTGGCTTTCAAATCGCGCTTGCTCTTGGCACCGATCATCTGTTCGGCGACTTGTCCTTTGTTGAACACCAGAAGCGTGGGAATTGCGCGGACGCCGTATTCAGCAGCCAAGCCTTGATGTTCATCAATGTTGACTTTGCCGATTTTAATCTTGC
The DNA here is from genome assembly GCA_050015635.1 of Verrucomicrobiota bacterium. GTDB lineage: Bacteria > Verrucomicrobiota > Verrucomicrobiia > Limisphaerales > UBA11358 > UBA11358. Next base: position 22,647 of record JBEKBA010000015.1, on the reverse strand, counting down.
CGTCGTATTCGTCAGCCAGTTCGTCGAGCAGCGGCGCGATCATTTTACAAGGACCGCACCATTCCGCCCAAAAATCCACGAGCACGGGCGCGGGCGATTGCAGCACCTGCTGGGTGAAATTTTCCTGCGTGAGCGTGACAATGAGTGGAGAGGCCATACGTCAAATGAAGAAAAATCCGGTTATAAAAACGTGATGAAATTTAATTTCCCGTTGAAATTCCAAGCCAGAGATATAACACGCTGCCAACAGCAAATAACCCGGCAACTGCCGCAGCAATGGCGAGAATTTTGTCCGAACCACTAATTGCCGATGCAGTCACGGGCGCGGCGCGTTGAACTGCCGGAGTGGGGCGTGCTTGCGCCACCGGCGCAGCGGCTCTAGACGCGGCTTGAGCAGGTGCCGACGCGGTCATTGCGCTCGAGGCTCCGGTCGGACCGCCGGGTGGCAGCGTCGGCAATTTGATCGTTGGCGCAGCGGATGGTTTCGGCGGCAAATTGATGCGGACGGTTTCCTTTTTGGGCTGAACCTTACCGGTTTCTTTTTTCGGCGGTACAGCACCAGTGGGCATACCCGGATTGCTTGGAGGAAAATCAGCCATAACTTTTGGCTTTAAAAGATAAACGGCGTCCGGCGTCTGTCAAATTTAATTCTAAAGAAAATCGAGCCGACAAAAACAGTCGGATTTAATACGCTGCGTGTCAGGTTCTTTCTTCAATCAGTTCACGCCGCGCGCCGCCAAGCAGTTGTTCGACAAAGCCAGTCGAAAAAACGCCGCGCCGGAAATTCGGGTCTTGCATGATGGCCTGTTGGAAGGAAATGGTCGTCTTGATGCCGGTGATCATATATTCGCCGAGCGCACGACTCATGCGGTCAATCGCCTCGCGGCGGTCTTTGCCACTGGTGATGAGCTTGCCGATCATCGAGTCATACGTTGGTGGAATCGTGTAACCCGCGTACGCGTGCGTATCCACGCGCACACCGTGACCCCCTGGTTGGTAATACATTTCAATGCGGCCTGGGCTGGGACGAAAATCATCAAATGGATCTTCAGCGTTGATGCGACATTCGATCGCGTGTCCTTTGATTTGGATGTCACTTTGGGAATGTTGCAGCGGTTCGCCCATCGCCAGCAGGATTTGGTAGCGCACAAGGTCAATGCCTGTGAGTTCTTCGGTGACCGGATGCTCAACTTGAATTCGTTTGTTGACTTCGAGAAAATAAAAATTACCTTGGTTGTCTACTATGAATTCGACCGTGCCCGCGTTGGTGTAACGCGCCGCCTCGGCGATTTTCACCGCAGCTTTGCCGATTTTGTCGCGCAATTTGCGAAACTTGTTTTCGAGCAATGGTGATGGCGCTTCTTCGATAAGCTTTTGATTGCGGCGCTGAATGGAGCAATCACGTTCACCCAAATGAATAATATGGCCTTTCTGGTCACCGAGAATTTGGATTTCGATGTGATGCGGATTCTCAATAAATTTTTCGATATAGACATGCGAATTGCTAAAAGCCTTTTCCGCTTCGGTCCGCGCCGTATGATAACCTTTCACAAGCGAAATATCATTGTGCGCCACCCGCATTCCTCGCCCGCCACCGCCCGCCACCGCTTTGATCATCACCGGATAGCCAATGCGTTTGGCGATGGCCAACGCATCTTGCTCTTTTTCAACAACACCTTCCGAACCTGGCGGAGTCGGCACACCTGTTTTTTTAGCAAGCGTACGACTGATCGCTTTGTCTTCGAGTGCACTCATCGCTCTGGGGCTTGGACCAATGAAACGAATGTTGCAACTCTCGCAAACCTCGGCGAAATGAGCATTTTCGGAAAGAAAACCGTAGCCAGGATGAATCGCGTCCACGTCCGCCACTTCCGCCGCGCTGATAATGCGATCAATCCGCAAATAACTCTCCGCTGCTGACGCTTTGCCGATACAGATGGCTTCGTCAGCCAGTTGAACATGCATGGAATTTATATCCGCTTCGGAGTAAACCGCCACCGTGCGGATGTTTAATTCTTTGCAAGCGCGAATGATACGAACAGCAATTTCACCACGATTGGCTACAAGAATTTTTTCAAACATGGACTTTTAATGAAGGCAAAAGGCATTCTTCGGCACAATTTCATAACGTCAGGTCGGACGCACTCTGAACAAGGGCTGCCCAAATTCGACTGGCTTCGCATTTTCCACCAAAACTTGCGTAATGATCCCTTTGACTTCAGCTTTAATCTCATTCATCACCTTCATCGCCTCAATAATGCAAACAACCATTTCAGAATTTACTTCTGTTCCAATTTCAACATAGCTCCCGGCTTCAGGAGACGGCGAACGGTAAAAAGTGCCAATCATGGGCGACTTGATTTCAATTTCACCCGTCATCGCGGGTTGCGGTGTGGCAAACCCAGTGGCCGGAGCAAGGATCATCGACTGCAATGGTAGTGACGCAGGGGAGCTGGAATCTTCCTGCTGTATAGGAACATTATTAACACTTAATCCACGTTTAAGCCTAATTTTAGAATCCTGCCGTTCCAATTCAAACTCCGTTATGGAGTTTTTCTTCATCAAATCTATTATGGCCTTAATATCTTTTAGGTCCACAGGTCGTTTTCGTTAAAGTGAATTTATTTTTGTCTTTTTTGAAGCCCATTATCAAAAAAAGCAGCAGTCGAATTACAACTCTGCTTTGGTTCATTTAATCTAACAAAAGTTTATTTACCTCAATTCATTTCGTCAAGCTACAAATCAGAAGTTTTTTTGTTCTGTTTTTTTTAAATAAATCGTCAAAAAATCTAAATTTAGCTCATTTTTTATCTACTTTAACGTAAATGGCTGCTTCGATTGCTAAAATATATGATTTTTGACCGAAACCAATGATTTGGCCGCAACAAACAGGGGCAATCAATGACTTTCGCCTGAATTCCTCTCTGGCATGGATATTGGAAAGATGAATCTCAATTGTCGGCAGGTTGACCGCCGCGATTGCATCTCGAAGTGCGATGCTTGTATGTGTGTAAGCTGCGGCGTTAATCACAATCACGTCGAACTTTCCTTTTGCCTGTTGAATCCAGTCGACAAGTTCGCCTTCAAGGTTGGATTGTCGAAATTCGATTTCCACACCAAATTGGATGGCGCGTTCACGCACTTTTGCCTCAATGTCAGCCAAAGTTGTGCTGCCGTAAACTTCCGGTTCGCGCTGCCCCAACAAATTCAAGTTTGGACCATTGAGAAAAAGAATTTTCATTAGGCGAAATTAATTTGTTTCAGATTATTTACCGCTTTGATTTCAGACGATGCCAATAAACAACCCAACAAGGTAAATGCTATCCAAGCCACCGCCGGAATGTAAAGACCGAATTCGCCAAGCCCTTGAACAAACCAGCCAAGCAGTCCGATAAAAAGAGCGAATATCATCGGACTGGAAAATCGCCAAATCCGCCGTCCAATGGTTGCCAGCGATAAAATAATCCATGTTCCGTAAATAATGCCGCCCACGATTCCCGAATCTGAAAATTGTTCGAGATAATCGTTGTGCGTGAGACGAGCCATTTCAGCTTCAGGTGATTTGACTTGCGCGTAAGGCCGTTGAAAAGTTCCCGGACCGGTGCCGAACAGCGGATGCGCGCAAGTTGTTTGCGCCGCCGCGCGCCAGTAATCAAATCGGGCGCCGACACTAGTTGCTCCCGCCGCAAAATAATTTTGAAAGCGAATTGCAAAAATTCCGAAACCAATCACGATGATCGCCACAAGTGCAACCAATTTTAATTGCTCGGACCATTTTAGACGCAACAAACAAAGGCCACTCATAGCAATTGCGATGAGCCAGGCGAGTTTCGATCCTGTCCAATAAAATGCCGCGCCGCCTAAAAAAAGTGTCAACGCAATCACCATTGCACAGATAAATGGCTTGAGTTGGTTTATGCACTTAAATGCAAGTGTGAGCGAAATGGGAAATAAGAGCAAAATTGTGCCAGCCAGCGCATTCGGATAAACTAACGTTCCGTTCACGCGGCCTTTGGTGAATTTTGCGAGAATTGCCGGATTCGCCACGTTCATGCCGTTGGTGGTAATGATTACGCCGTCGTGTTTCATTTGCAGAAACATTTCCGGCGGAAAGTTTGTCCAGTTGACGCGCTCGCCTTCGACCAACAATTGACGGCCTTGTGGAAACTCAATGAATCGCTGGTCAATTGCCCGAATCAAACAGAACGTGAATGCTGCCAACACACCGATTAATAACCAATGCATCACGCCTTCACGTCCGCAAATAAATACGCCAAGGAAATAGCACACTAAGCAGCCAAAAAATTGCGCAAGTGTCACTTGGGTAAGTTGTTCGTCAACCGTTTGCGTCGCTGAGATGAACTGCCACCCCAGCCAAATCAACGGCAGCACCAACAACCACTTCGACATGCTAATTTCCCGACGCGCAATGAGCAGGCCAATAACCGCAACTGCCGCCAGCGGCCAATATCCGATGCTTACGGGCCACGCGCTGATCAGCCAGTCGTAATAGTTGTGTGGTGGCGTGATGAATTTCTCCAACACCACCGGATTGCCGAATTTCAGCAACGATAATCCAAGCAGTACGCCGAAGATCGTGGAAAATATTTTTGGCGCAGACGCGCTGTTTTGCCAGCGCGCGAGCGTTGTTCCATTTTTTTCCCCAGTCATCGTTTAATGTACTTCCGACAACGAAGACTGGCGAAAAAATGCAACACCACCAAGCTGGAATTTTTACCGCCAATTCTTGGGCTTGACTGGATCACCATAAATTACGCCACGACCGCCGGTGGCAAAATAAACACGCCCGTAAATACGCGGGTCGCCGGTGACGTGACTGATCCAGCCAAACTGATGCTGGTCATCATTGATACGCGCCCACGTCACGCCGGAATCAACAGAACGGAAAACGGCTTGAACATCACTTATTTTTCCAATCAAGTAAAGTGCCGGATATTTTCCCCCGGACACCGTTTTGCCGAAGCCAAGGGAATACGCCTGCTGCACGTTGCCCAATTTGGCGAACGCCGAGCCGGAATTGGTGGAATGATAAAGACCGGCGATGCGAAAATTAATCCAAATATCGCCTTCATTACCGGGTGTGGCACAGACGACACCGCCATCGCTGCCGGCACCAAAGCCATTGCCAAAACTTTCCGCGACGGGAAGTTCTGGTTCCGTGGCGGCGAAATCCGCCGCGCCATTCGTGCTAAGATAAAATTTCCCAGAGTGTGAATCGAAGGCGTAAAACTTATTAGGGTTCACGGAATCAGCCACCACTCTTAAGTTACGGGGCAAATTGCCGCAAGTTGTCCACGTCGCGCCGTTGTCGCGCGAAAAATTCGGCGCGCTACGTCGTAGCGTCCAAACGATTGTTTTGCTGTCGGCAGAAACGGCAATCACTCCGGTGCCGGCATTTTCGGAGGGTTCGGACGCGAATGAATTCCACGTCTCGCCACCGTCAAGTGAGTAAGTGCCGTGTGTTCTGTTGTTGCGCGCGCTCGTCGTGCCCGAGCGAACGATGAAGGTCGGTTTTTCCGCTGCAAACGCAATGCTTGCAGTGTTCACAAAACGCGGCGGAGCTCGGAACGCGCCTTCACGTGGTGTGGCGTTTAAGTCATCATGTTTGAAGCCGTCAATGTCGCCCAGCGCGCTCAAAAGATGTGCGCCTTCAGGCGGGCTGATGAGGTCAAGCGGAACGGTTTCTTCCAAGCCGTTATCCGCAAATGTCCAATGCGTCGGTTTTCCCGAATCGGCGTCAGTCAAGTCGTCGCAACTCCAAATTCCGTAACCGGTGGTGAATAAAACGTGATTTGAATCAAACGGATCAATTTGAATGCTGCCCATCCAGTGAGGATTAATGGCTTTGGTGTAAGGCGCGAACGAATGATCGAACTCGGCGTTTTCCAGCAGCGGAGACCAGTTTGCCCCGCTGTTTGTACTGCGGAAAATTTCGTCATGCGGATGCCAATGACAAAAAGTCGTCGCCACAATCGTATTCGGATGCGTGGCATCAACCGCGATGGCACCATAGCCGAACGGCTGATCGGCAGTTGCAGGTTTGATCGGCGTGATATCCATCCATTCACTGTTTTTGGTGTTGAACTTCCATACCGCGCCATCAGTCATTGTGTTTGGCCCCGGCTCCTTGCCGTAACTCAAATACATCATGCCATCGGGAGTAAGCACGGCATGATTTGGGCGCAAACCGATTGGTTGGCCGGGCACAGCATGCCAGGTGTCTCCGCCATCGGTGCTGCGAAAAAGGTTTGTATCTAAAATTGACACGCCGACATAAATCACGCGCGTAGGATTTCCGCGTGCGCCGCTGCGTGAATCAAATTGCACAAAAACAAGACCGACTTGTTGCGGCGGAAAATTAAATCGGGAGCGATTGATGTAAAAATTGTTAGAAAAATTATTCGGAGTAAAACCGTTTGTCAGCGTGGAAATTTTTCCGGTCGTTGGAAAGTTTTTCACCTGATTCCAGATCGCACCATAATCAAGGCTCTTCCACAAGCCGTTATGCCGTGAACCGAAGAAAAGGATTTTGCCGTCATTCGGGTCAACTGCAAGACGCTCGCCATTGAAACGTCCGGTCTCGTTGCCGCCCATTTTTAAAGGCATATCCGTTCGCTCCCAAGTGCGTCCCTGATCTGTGGAACGCAAAATTGCGCCGTTGCCGGATTGCGGATTGGAATAAGTTCCTGCGGCAAGATAAATGCGGTTCGGATCGGATGGGTCAATGGCCAGACTTTCGATGCCGGTAAGATTTATGTCGGCCATACCAATCCAATCCGTGATTGGAATCCAACGCTTGGTGGAATCGTCCCAGCGATACGCGCCGCCCACGTCCGTACGGGCATACATGAGACCTTTCTGTGTCGGATGCGTGATGATAGCCGTGACGAAACCACCGCCGCCTATGACAACATTTTCCCAAATGTAAGGCTCGGAAACAAAATGATTGCTTGGATTTTCTTGTGCCGCTGCAGCGGTTTTCATCAGCCCGCTCACCAAGCCGACGGCCAAAACTATGTTAAATGCCCCGTGGATGATTCTCATTTTTAAACACGACCCGGTTAATTTACTTCAATCGTTTTTCTCAACCGGATGTCGGCGGAAGAACCGCCGACCATGGTTTGGATTTTGTCCGGTTCAACTTCAAAAGCGTGCTCCGTGGTGTTCCAATAAGCCAGAGATTCCGCTGGCAATGGGATTTCAACTGTTTTCTGCTCGCCGGGTTGCAGCGTGACGCGTTTGAATCCTTTCAGTTCTTCAATTGGCCGTAACACGGTGGAGTTCAAATGCTTTACATACAGTTGCACCACTTCGTCGCCGGTGCGCACGCCGGTGTTTTTCACGTCCACGCTCACGGTAACTACGCCGGCGTGATGTAACGCAGGCAAACTGGTTTTCAAATTTGAATATTCAAAAGTCGTGTAGCTCAAGCCATAGCCGAAGGGATAAAGCGGTTTGCCTTTGAAATACATATAAGTTCGGCCATCGCGGATGTTGTAGTCCATCATCGGCGGCAATTGACGGAGTGATTTTGGCCAGGTCTCAACGAGCCGGCCTGCCGGGTTGTAGTCGCCAAACAAAACGTCCGCCAGTGCGTTGCCTTCCTCCTCACTGCAATGCGTCATGTGAACAATTGCCGGAACGTGTTTTTGCGTCCAATCGATCGCATACGGAAAACTGGAAATGAGCACAACAATGGTTTTTGGATTGGCGGCATAAATTTGTTTGATCAATACCTCGTCCTCCAAAGTAATAGTCTGACGGTCCACCGCCTCGCGGCCGTAACTGGGCAGCGCAACCTTCGCCCAATTGGTGACATCGCCAGTGGGATGATTGCCGACGCAAACAATCGCTACGTCCGCCGAACGCGCGAGCTTTGCCGCCTCACCGTTATCATTGTTGGTGGCAAAATTCACAGTGACGTTGGTACCGACTTTGCTTTTTATTCCTTCCAACGGTGAGATTCTGTATGGCGGCGTGCCGCTATACCAATCTAGTAGAACTTCGTTTGCGCGCGGGCCGATGACGGCGATGGATTTCAACCTGGTTTTGTCCAGCGGCAACAGGCTTTGGGAATTTTTCAGCAACACGATGGATTCCTGTGTGATACGCCGCGCAACGGCTCTGTGTTTTTCAGAAAGCCACGGTTCGGATTCCGATCCTAAGCCGATGCTTGCGTAAGGATTATTGGTTGATGAATCGAGCAAACCGAGCCGGATAAAAATTCGCAGCACTCCTCTGATGTCTTGATCTAGGTCGGATTCTAAGAGCAAATTATTCGTCAGTGCGCCCGAAACGCCCGCACGATAATTGTCTAGAAAATGGTTGATGCCCGCCTTGATGCAGGCGGCGGCGGCCTCGCTCGTGTCCGTAAAATAATGGTATTGATTGACGAGATTCCGATAAGCGCCCGCGTCCGTGCAGATGATTCCGTCCACGCCCCATTCATTCATTGCCACATTTTTGATCACCGGCTGAATGGTGCATGGAATGTGATTCCACGCATTGTAGGACGCCATGAAACAACGCGCGCCGCCCTCTTCAAACCCCATCCGAAACGGAACGGAATAATATTCACGGAAAAGCTGCTCATCAAAATCCGATGAAGAACCCTCGCGGCCATCTTCATTGCTGTTGGCAAAAAAATGTTTCAGCAGCGATGCGGCCTGCCAATACTTTAAATTGTCGCCCTGAAGTCCTTTGATGAAGGCAACGGCCATCGTACCGTTAAGAAACGGGTCTTCACCATAACATTCTTCCGTGCGACCCCAGCGCGGGTCACGTCCTAAATCCGCGTTTGGTGCGAAGACGACAAGCCTATTCCTCTGGCGAGGATATTTTTCGCTCTGCGCGATATAACGAACTTCGTAACCCTCCACCGCGCCGGCTTGATGAATGATATCTGCATCCCATGTTTCGGCCATACCAATGGCTTGCGGAAAAATCGTCGTCGGAATCGGCGGATGCGGCGCCCAATTGGCCACGCCGCCCATTGCTTCGCCGTGAAGTCCTTCGGTGGAATTGAGTGTTGGTACGCCGAGCCGTGGCACGCCCGTGCGAAAGCGAAGAAAATCAATCTTTTCATCCAGCGTCATCAATGAAACGACGTTGCTGACACGATCTTCAACCGGCAGATTCGGATTCTGGAACGGATATTGATTGGTTTGCGCCGAAGCGATTTCAAAAACACATCCGAACGCAAACAACTGGACCAGCGGGATGATTTTTTTCATGTTGTCGAGGTTCGTGTTCAACAGAGTTTTCGATTGAATCAGGCCAAAGGTCAAACAATTTAATCAATTGCTGCAGGAAAACGAAAAATTGCAAAATACTGAATAATCTACGCGTCATGCCGAACGCATTTTCAACGCAGCAATGGAAATTTTCTCTAAAGCGGCTGGGCCGATTCAAACTCTGCGTCATGCACCATGTGGGTTTTTCGGGCGCAATTTCTTCCAGAGCCAGCCGAACGGGTCGTAAAATTCATCCACCACACGCTCTTTGAGCGGAACAATGGCGTTGTCAGTAATGGTGATGTGTTCGGGGCAAATCTTCGTGCAGCACTTGGTGATGTTACAAAAGCCGATACCGTGCGCCTGCTTGAGTTCCGGCAAACGATCTTCCGTGTCGAGCGGGTGCATTTCCAGCGCGGCGGTATAAACCAAAAATCGCGGACCGATGAATTCGTCGTGCTTCTGGTGGTCACGCAAAACGTGGCAGACATCCTGGCAAAGAAAACATTCGATGCACTTGCGGAATTCCTGCACGCGGTCAATGTCTTCCTGTTGCATCCGCCAAGTGCCGTCTTCAGCGTTAGGTTTGCTCGGCTTGAATTTTTTGATTTTCTGTTTAACGCGGAAATTCCATGAAACATCTGTCACCAGATCGCGGATGCTCGGAAACGCCCGCATCGGCTCGATGGTGACGGGCTTGTCGAGCGGCAACGTATTCATGCGCGTCATGCACATGAGCTTGGGCATCCCATTGATCTCCGCCGAGCAGGAACCACATTTGCCGGCCTTGCAATTCCAGCGGCACGCGAGGTCGTTGGCCTGCGTGGCCTGGATTTTGTGGATAACGTCTAGCACGACGAGACCTTCGGTGATCTCCGTGGAATAATCCACAAACTTGCCGCTGCTCGCGTCGCCACGCCAGATTCTGAAAGTGACCATTTTCATCGTTAATTTATTAAATCGTTACATCGCGAATGCGTTGAACTGATGGAACGATTCGACACATCACTTCATTCCCTCAATCACTTGTTTTAATTCCGCCGGCATTTCAGGAATCAGCTCGCGCCGCAAATCCATCGTGCCGTCGGATTTTTTGCGAAGAACGATGTTTATTTTTCCATCTGCCGAATTTTTGTCGGGAAAATCGTCGCGGAAATGTCCGCCACGGCTTTCCTTGCGGTCGAGCGCCGCGCGCGTGATGGCTTCAGAAACCGTCAGCAAATGTTTCAAGTCAATCGCCGTATGCCAGCCGGGATTATATTCGCGATGGCCGTAAACAGCGACTTGCTTCGAGCGTTCCCAAAGTTTGCCGAGTCCGTCGAGCGCATGCCGCATTTCTTCCTCGCACCGCACAATGCCAACCAAATCCTGCATCATCACCTGCAAATCATGCTGCACTTGATACGGTCCTCCGATACTGCCGTCGGTTGCGCCCCGATCAAACGGTTCGAGCGCTTCCCGCGCGGCGGCTTCGACTTGCGCGTTGTTGATCTGGCCGGCGGAATTTTCCTTCGCAAATTTCGCGGCAAATTCACCCGCGCGTTTGCCAAACACGAGCAAGTCGGAAAGTGAATTTCCACCGAGCCGATTCGCCCCGTGCAATCCGGCGGCACATTCGCCTGCGGCAAAAATTCCCGGCACGTTGGACATTTGAGTGTCGCCATTCACACGAATGCCGCCCATGGCGTAATGTGTCGTCGGGCCGACTTCCATTGGTTCTTTGGTGATGTCAATGTCCGCCAGTTGCTTGAACTGATGATACATGCTCGGCAGTTTCTTTTTTATATGCTCCGTCGCGTTCGGGATGTTTTCCTTGATCCAGGAAATATCAAGAAACACACCACCGTGCGGGCTGCCACGACCGGCTTTCACCTCGCGCATGATGCAGCGGGCAACATGGTCACGCGTGAGCAGTTCGGGCGGACGGCGCGCGTTTTTGTCGCCCTGCGTGTAACGCCAGCCTTCCTCGGGATCGGTCGAGGTCTGTGATTTGTAATTGTCCGGGATGTCATCATACATGAAACGCTTGCCGTCCTTGTTGCGCAACACGCCGCCTTCGCCGCGTACGCCTTCGGTCACGAGGATGCCCACGACGCTCGGCGGCCAGATCATGCCCGTCGGATGAAATTGGATGAACTCCATGTCCAGCAATTCTGCGCCCGCGTGATACGCGAGCGAAACGCCGTCACCCGTGCCTTCCCAGGAATTGCTCGTGACTTTGTAGGCACGGCCCAAACCACCGGTAGAAATCACAACCGCTTTCGCCTTGAAAATGCGAAAACGTCCGCGTTCGCGGTCGTAACTGAATGCACCCGCAACACAGTTACCGTCCTTGAGCAACGTGACGATCGTCTGCTCCATGTGAACCGTGATGCCTTGATGAATGCTGTGGTCCTGTAGCGTGCGAATCATTTCGAGGCCGGTGCGGTCACCGACGTGCGCGAGTCGCGGATATTTATGGCCGCCGAAATTGCGCTGGAGAATTTTCCCGTCTTTCGTGCGGTCAAAAACCGCCCCCCAAGCTTCGAGTTCGTGAACGCGCGCCGGAGCTTCCTTCGCGTGCAACTCGGCCATGCGCCAGTTGTTGATATATTGGCCACCGCGCATCGTGTCGGCGAAATGGACTTTCCAATTATCGCGATCGTCCACGTTGCCCATCGCCGCCGCCACGCCACCTTCGGCCATAACCGTATGCGCCTTGCCGAGCAGCGATTTGCAGACGAGACCGACCTTCACGCCCGCCGCTGATGCTTCAACCGCCGCGCGCAAGCCCGCGCCGCCCGCGCCGATCACCAGCACATCGTATTCGAGAACCGGATAGTCAGCCATGATTTTTAGAAAAATCTGAAGTCGTGCCAGATGCCCATTGAGCAAAGGCGAATATAAACATCCGTGAAACCGACCCAGAACAAACTGACCCATGCCCAGACCATGTGACGGCGATTTAGGCAACTGACGCAGGCGTAGCTTTTTGCGCACGCCGGAACTTTCGACGGCGCGTCCAGAAATCCACCGATCAAATGCCTCAACGAGTGGCAACCAAACGTGTAACCGCCGAGAAAAATCACGTTCAAAATCAATACGATTGTGCCGACGCCGATGCCGAAATGTTTCACGCCGTCTGCGCTCACAAACCACATTCCTTTCCACGCGTCGTGCGAAAGAATGAGAATAAAAAGCGTTGCGATGTAGAAAAAATAGCGGTGAATGTTTTGCAAGATCAGCGGCAAATATCTTTCACCGAGATAACTTTTGCGCGGCTCACCGACCGCACATGCCGACGGATCCGCCCAGAACGCCTTGTAATACGCACCGCGATAATAATAACACGTGAACCGAAATCCCGCCGGTGCCCATAGTACCAAAAACGCCGGAGAAAATATCAGCCATGACGGCCACCAACCGGGCTTTACGCCAAACAATGCATGCGGCGAACTCCCAAAAATTTCCGGTGAATAAAACGGCGAGAGATAATTCGCACCGTTTCCATCGAACCAATAATGTTTTCCCTGAAACGCCGCCCAAGTGGAGTAAACAATAAAGGCCGTGAGTCCCAAAAAAACGAGCAATGGCTGTGCCCACCAAGCATCCGGGCGCGTCGTTTCCCCAAAACGGCGCTGCGCCGGAAAACTTGTTTGAGCCATAGCTCATTAAATTTAATAATGAACCGCGCCCGGCGTCAACGAAACTTGAAAAGTATAAGCGCGGCTTCGCATGAACGTTGTGTCAGCTTATTGGTTCGCCCAAACCGGCTGCGAAGGCGCAGACCATTCGTTCAATGTGCGTTCGTCATCGCTCATCGGCAAAAGTTTGAGCAATTCCAACGCCTCACCGACGAGATAAAGCGAGCCGGTAATGACGACAAAATCGCCTTTGGTTGTTCGCTTCAGAGCTTCGCCAAGCGAACCGCTCGAAATAATTTCTGCTTTTGGATTTGCCACACGACATGCCGCCGCCAACTCGCGCGCAGCGGCAGAGCGTTCGCTGGAAACCGGAACAGGGAAAATTCTAGCGGCCAGCGGTGCGAGTGTTTGGCAGATTTGCCGCCAGTCTTTGTCCTGAAGCACGCCGAGAATCAGCGTTCGTTTTTCCACGCTGAAATTTTTCACCAACGCTTCGCGCAACACTTTTGCTCCGGCCATGTTGTGCGCGCCATCCAATAAAAAGCTTTGGCCGGATTTTGTTTTGACCAACTGCAACCGTCCTGGCCAATTCACGCCCTCCAGTCCCGCGCGAATCGCCGCTTCACTCACGAGAATTTTATTTTGCAGTGTTGCAATGATTGCGAGTGCGAGCGCGGCATTAAGTTTTTGGTGCCCGCCGAGCAAGGGTAAATTTTCAATTAGGGAGGGTCGCCATGCCGGCGACCCAAATTGTTTTGGAACGGCGACACTTTGTCCTTTCCAAGAATTGACTTTTAGCAGTGGCGCGATTTTTTCTCTCGCGATTTTTTCAATGACGGCCAAGGCCTTCGGTTCATTTGTTGTCGTCACGACCGGGATTCCCGGCTTGATTATGCCCGCTTTTTCCGCAGCAATTTTTTCCAAAGTGTCACCGAGCCATTGTTGATGGTCGAAGGCGATATTGGTGATGCTGCTGGCCAGCGGCGTGACGATGTTCGTCGCGTCAAGCCGCCCGCCAAGGCCTGTTTCCCAAATCACGAGGTCACATTTTTCTTCCGCGAAAAATTTCAAGGCCATTACCGTCATAACTTCGAAAAACGTCGGATGTTGGTTTTCAGAAAATTGCTTGAGCAACGGCTGAAATTCTTTGACCAATCGGGCAATGTCATTTTCTGAAATAAGCTGGCGATTGACTTGAATCCGTTCGCGGAACGAAATGAGGTGTGGCGAGGTGAATAATCCGACGCGCAACCCTGACGCGCGGTAAATGCTTTCGAGCATCGCGCACGTCGAGCCTTTGCCGTTCGTGCCGGCAACGTGGATAAAACGGAGTCTTTCCTGCGGATTGCCCACCTGTGCGGCGAGCTTGAACGTGTTTTCCAAACCAAAATTCGCGCCAAACGAACGCAATTCATGGAGAAATTGGATGGCTTCGGAATAAGTCACGGCAAAAATTGTGAACCGATTATCGTTTGACGGTGAAGGTGATCTGCAACTCAAATCTTAAGAAAAATGCGTTTCATACAGCACAATTAAAGCACGAACTCCGGCATATCTTCCATTTCTTTTTTCCGTTGCTCACGCTCCTCGCCGGTCATTGGAAACAAACTTATCAATTGCTCATTCAACTGAAATACTTTGGACACTGGCAATCCCGGCCTAAAATGTTCAGCCCACCAAGCGGCGCGTTTTTTCTCAATTACTGTTTGTGGCAGAATTGTCATAACACTAAAGCGGCTTGTGATGAATGTTCTGGTGCGCGGCGGCAATGAAGCCTTTAAACAGCGGATGCGGCTGGTGCGGTTTGCTCTGGAATTCGGGATGAAACTGACTGGCGACGAAAAACGGATGGTCATTGAGTTCGATGACTTCCACGAGGTTGCCGTCGGGCGAATTGCCGCTCAAAATAAATCCGGCTTTCTCGAATTTTTCGCGGTAGGCGTTATTGAATTCGTAACGGTGACGATGGCGTTCGTGAATTACGAATGAGCCGTAGAGTTCTGCGGCTTTCGTTCCGAGCGTCAACTGGCATGGTTGCGAGCCGAGCCGCATCGTGCCGCCTTTTCTCGTCACGCGCTTCTGTTCGTCCAGCATGGCGATGACGGGGTGCGGTGTGGCCGGATCGAATTCAGTCGAATTTGCTTTGGGTAATTTCAAAACATTTCGTGCAAATTCAATCGTCGCGATTTGCATTCCGAGGCAGAGGCCGAGATAGGGAATTTTATTTTCACGCGCGTATCGCGCCGCGAGAATTTTACCTTCTACGCCGCGTTCGCCGAATCCGCCGGGAACTAAAATTCCGCCCAGACCGCGCAACATTTTTTCCGCGCCGTCTTTTTCGATTTCCTCGGCGTCCACCTGAACGATTTCCACGCCGCAATCGTTGCCGATGCCGCCGTGGATGATCGCCTCATAAACCGATTTGTACGCGTCCTGCAAGCCGATGTATTTGCCGACGACGCCGACGCGCACGCGATGTTGCGGCGCGATGAGTTTGCGGATGATCTCCTGCCAGTGCGCCATGTTTGCGCTCGGCGTGTGAAGATCGAGCAGGCGGCAAACCAAATCGTCCACGCGTTCGCGTTGCAGCATCAGCGGCACTTCGTAAATGGAATGGTCAACGTCCTTTTCCTCGATAACCGCCTCGACCGGCACGTTGCAGAACAAAGAAATTTTTTGCCGCAACTCTTTGTCGAGTGGTCGTTCACAGCGGCAAACCAAAACATGCGGCATGATGCCGATTTCACGCAGTTTCGCGACCGATTGCTGCGTCGGCTTCGTCTTCAATTCGCCCGCCGCCTTGATGAACGGCACATAAGTGACGTGCAGAAAAATCGCATTATTGTAACCGACTTCGAGGGCGAACTCACGAATCGCTTCGAGAAACGGCAGACCCTCGATGTCGCCGGTCGTGCCGCCGATTTCAGTGATAATGATGTCGGCCTTCGTTTTTTCACCGAGCGCGTGAATGCGGTTTTTTATTTCGTCCGTAACGTGCGGAATGACCTGAACGGTTTTACCGAGATATTTTCCCTCGCGTTCGTTGTTCAGCACCGTCTGATAAACCTGGCCACTCGTCAGATTGTTCATGCGCGTCAGCTTGACGTTCGTGAAGCGCTCGTAATGGCCGAGGTCGAGGTCGGTCTCCGCACCGTCGTCGAGCACATAAACTTCGCCGTGCTGATACGGATTCATAGTGCCGGGATCAACGTTGAGATACGGATCGAATTTTTGCAGCGCGACCTTGAGTCCGCGATTTTCAAGCAACGTGCCGAGCGCGGCAGCCGTCAGGCCTTTACCCAACGAACTCACCACGCCGCCAGTCACGAATATGAATTTCATTTCAAAAGTTTTTCAACTCGCGCCACATCTTCCGGCGCGTCCACACCCACGCTGTCGTAATCCACTTTCACGACGGCGATCTGGATGCCGTTTTCCAGCGCACGCAACTGTTCCAGCTTCTCCGCGTTTTCCAGCGGCGACACCGGGAATTTCACCAGCCGCAGCAGCGTTTCCCGCCGGTAACCGTAAATGCCCAGATGCTTCAAAAAAGCAAACGCCGCCAACTGTTCGCTCGTCGAACCACTGGCGGCCTCGCGCAGATACGGAATCGTGCGCCGCGAAAAATATAACGCGCGACCGGCGGCATTGACAACAACTTTCACTACGTTCGGATTGTCCAGCTCGGCGGGATTTTTGATGCGCGTCGCGGCGGTGGACATTTCGTTTTGCGCCAGCGCGTTCGCCACCGCGTCAATCACCGACGGCTCGATCAACGGCTCGTCGCCTTGAATATTCATAATCGCGTCGCAATCGCAACGTTCCGCGACTTCCGCGATGCGGTCCGAGCCACTGGGATGTTCTGGGCGCGTCATCTCGACGCGGCAGAAATTCTGCGCCACTTCCGAGATGCGCGTGTCGTCCGTGGCAACAATAATTTCCGAAAGTGATTTGGCTTTCTGGCATTGCTTAACGACGTGCTGGATGAGCGGCTGGCCCGCGATGAGCGCGAGCGGCTTGCTGGGAAACCGCGTCGAACCAAAGCGTGCGGGAATGATGCCAACGATTTTCACGGGGCTTAATTAAGGGACTTATACACAATGTTACAGTGAGTCGGAATTAGCCGGAAAAAGCCGGAATTATGTGGAAAATAAGGGTATTAAGTTAGGGGGTGTCCTTTGAAGGCTTTGATTCGGCGGATTTTGGATACCGTATCCAGTCTAATTCTGCATCTAGGAAAAGGGTATGCAATGGTATATTCCTTTGAGCCGCCTGTTCCATCAAATAGACCAGAAATGGCATCTCATCATTTAGGGAAATCTGCCAGACATTTTCGTGAATTTTTTCGTGAACTTTGGAACGCACTTCGCGTTGTCTTACATCATACAAAAATTCCCTCCAATTCCGATCCGGCTCTACCACCAGTGGATTGTGAAATTCCGGCTTTGAAGCGATTACCAATGCGAACTTCGCATTCTGGGAAACATTCATATACTAAATGAACAATAAACCTTACGGCTTTTTAGGTGGTTCGGCAGGAGTTGGCACAGGCGCAGGAACAAATGGCTGGCCGGTGTCATGTTGGGTAATCTTTGCGGGTGGTGTTGTCACAACAGGTTGCGGCGTGGCAACAAATGGTTTTTCCGTTGAATGCTCTGTCCGTGTCATGCGTTCCGTATTCATTTTAACTGGCACAGCCTTTACGATAAACGGCTCTTGGGATGCGTGTTCAGTTCCGAGTATGACTTTGAATTCTGTTGTTTGCCTAACGGCCCTTACTACATTTTTTGGGTTGTCGCTCATACATCAAGGTTTTTTTGGTTTTGGTTTTGCAACGAACGGTCTGCTAGAGGCGTGTTCCGTGTTTCCGACTAAACGTATGCCGCTCGGCGCGGTAGATTTAATTCTGGTTGCAGGATTTGTTTGGTTGTTTTTTGGAGGCTGCATATGATTGCGAATATGAACCATGAAGATTTTATTTGCGAGTTAAAAGATATGGTGTGCCGTTCTGATTGGCATAAACGCTATTACACCAAACGGGCGCGAAAATTCAATAGCCGAAATTATTGGTTAAAGGGGGCATTGGGAGTGGTTTCTGCAATTGGTGCATTGAATCGTTTTGGGCTTTGTTCAAACGTGGTTATCACGGAGTTTATCACCACATGAGCAAAAAGCATTTGCAGAAATACGTTGACGAATTTTGTTTCCGCTTCAACCGTCGCGCGGGTGAAATGCAGGGCGTTTTTTCCGACGTGTTAAACCGCGTGACAGACAGCCCGACGCTGCATTACAAAACCTTGATTGAAAAACCTGTATGAGCAGACCGCAAAAAATGCACAAGCCGTTGAAGGGTGATTTTACTCAAATCATCAATGCGATAGCTGACGGCAAGGGCGTGAAGCAATCGCCGCAAGCGAACAGGATGACGCGCTCATCGGAATCCGTGAAGTCCGCCAATCAACCGCCGAAAAAATAATCCAATTGTGAATCACGCAGCCGACATTTCAAAAAATCACTGTAACATTGTGTATAAGTCCCTTAATTAAGCCATAACTTGTCACAATGAAGCAAGCAGCGAAGTCGGGAGAAATTATGGAAGGAACGCAAACTTTTGCGCACGAATCATAACTGCGACAGGCAGCTTAACGCATTTCCTGACGGACCATCAGGAAGGCAAAAATTAAAACCACACCAAATGGCACGGCAAAAATTAATACACTCATATTTAGATCCTACACACAATTCAGCCAATTGCAACAATTATGTTACAATTTCGTCACATTTAAGTTACCAAGCAATTGGTTGGAATTTCAGGAAAACATGTCAAGAAAAGCGGGAATTGATGCCAACAATTTTCAGCGGCCACATTAGCCACAGATGAAATACACATTTTTAGGTTGAATTGTTCCTTTACTGGATGCGTGTAAATGTTAGAAGTCCCAGATGCACAATCTTTTTTGGCGGGCATACTTGCTTTGGCCGCTTGTTATTGCTGCTTTAATAACACGGTGTTTCGGAGCGCAATCTTTGCCGGATGGCTGGTGGCTGCAAGATTCGCCGGAAAAAGTTTTGGCGCAGGCGCAAGCAACAAATGAAAGTTTGGCCTTTTTTCATGGAGAAAAATTTGGTCCTACACTTTCACAAATCTCAAATCCTTTTGCCAAGACCAATGACAACGCGCGGGTGGAATTTTTCCAGAGAAAAAATGCCGATGGATTCGTGGAGACAAAAAGGTTCCAACTGGATGGGAAATTCCAATGGACGGATTACAAACTCAAAAATGGCGATTACGTTTTCACGTATGGACAGTTAATCAAAATGGAATACGTTTACGACGATGGTATTGAAAAAATGCTTGCCGCAAAATTCGACCATCCTTATGACTTCAAGATTCTCAAATCGGAGATGGTTGGCACAAATGATTGCATTGTCATTGCCCGCTGCATGACGCCAGAGTTTTTAGACGCAATGAAAGCCATTCTCTACAAAAATTACACAAAGGAACAAGAAGCTGCATTTGGCGGAGATTTTAGAAAATTCATCCGTTCGGAAACTGATTATTATTTCCGAAAAAGCGACGGCGTAACATTCGGCCTAACCAAAAGGAATCATCTTGGTGAACAAATAGAAGATTATGTTTATCATAAAGTAGAGATTAACCAGCCGATACCAGATCAGGAATTTTTGTTACCAAAGGGAGAAATCAAAATTGCCGAAAACTCCGTGGAATTCCAGAAAATTTTGATGCCTTCGGTTCCAGAAATGAAGGTGGAAAGGCGCGTGTCAGAATTGCCGTGGACGGCTGATTTGCCGAAAGCTTTGGCACAAGCCAAAGCTGAAAATAAAATTGTGCTGCTAGATTTTACCGGCTCCGATTGGTGCGTGTGGTGCATCAAGTTTGACGATGATGTTTTGTCCCAGCCGGAATTTGCCAGCTACGCCAAAACCAATCTTGTGATGGTCATGCTGGATTTTCCAAACGCAAAACCGCAAAGCGATTCAGTCAAGAAGGCAAACAAAGACTTGCAGGAGAAATTCAAAGTGGACGGTTTCCCAACTTATGTGGCTTTGACTCCCGACGGAAAAGAAATTGGACGGCAAATTGGATATTTATCCGGCGGCCCGCAGGCTTTCGTTGCCGAATTAGAAAAATTTCGGAAACAATAAATTACTCCACCGTCACGCTCTTGGCGAGATTGCGCGGCTTGTCCACGTCGCAGCCGTGCGCGACGGCGATGTGATACGCGAAGAGTTGCAGCGGCACGGTCGCCAGGATCGGATAGATCGGTTCGAGCGCCTTGGGTAGGTAAATCACGTCGTCGGCCACTTTCTTGATCGCCTTGTCGCCTTCAGTCGCCAGCGCGATGATCGGGCCTTGGCGCGCGCGGATCATCGCGAGGTTCGCCATCGTCTTGTCATACATCGAATCCTGTGGCACGAGAAAAACCGTCGGCGTCTTTTTATCAATCAACGCGATCGGTCCGTGCTTCATTTCCGCCGCCGAATAACCCTCGGCGTGGATATAGGAAATTTCCTTCAACTTCAGCGCGCCTTCGAGCGCGATCGGAAACGTGTAACCGCGTCCGAGAAAAAAGAAATCGTCCGCCTTCGCATATTTCTTCGCGATTTTTTTCAGCGAATCATTTTGCGCGAGAATTTTTTCAATCTGCTTCGGCACGGCTTCGAGCGCGTGCAAAATTTCCGACGCGCGTTTCGCCGGAAGATTTCGCATCCGTCCCAAATGCACGGCCAGCAATGACAAAACCGTGAGCGTCGAGACAAATGCCTTCGTCGAGGCGACGCCGATCTCCGGCCCGGCGTGCATATAAATGCCGCCGTCGGATTCGCGCGCGATGGTGCTGCCGACGACGTTGACGATGGCGAGCGCGCGATGGCCGCGCCGCTTTGCCTCGCGCAACGCGGCGAGCGTGTCGGCGGTTTCGCCGGATTGCGAAAGCACCAGCAGCACGGTGTCACGTTCGAGCGGCGCGTTGCGATAACAAAATTCGTGCGCGAACTCCACCTCGACTGGAATCTGCGCGAGTTCCTCGATCAAGTATTCGCCGACGAGCGCCGCGTGCCAGCTCGTGCCGCTGGCGGCGATGACGATGCGGTCAATCGAACGCAATTGCGACACGCTCATGTTCAGCCCGCCGAATTTCGCCGTCGCGCCTTCCGCGTCCACGCGCCCGCGCAGCGCATTTTCAATCGTGCGCGGCTGCTCGAAAATTTCCTTGAGCATGAAGTGCGCGTGCTTGCCGCGCGCGGCGTCTTCCTGCGAAAATTCCAGATTGCTGATCTGCACGGTCGCGGTGTCCGTGCCGAGATTCAAAACGTCGAAGCGTTCGCTCGTGACGGTCGCCACATCGTAGTCGCTCAAGTAGACGACTTTTTTCGTGTGCGCGACGATGGCATTGGCGTCGCTGGCGAGAAAATTTTCGCCCGTGCCGATGCCGATGATGAGCGGCGAACCCCGGCGCGCGCCGACAATTGTGTCCGGCTGCTCGGCGCAAATCACGGCTAATCCATAAGTGCCGATGACTTCGCGTAGCGCGTCACACACGGCTTGGGTCAACGGATTGTCGCCGCTATTTTTTCCATTTTGTGGCCGACGTTTCTGGTAATAGTCGCCAATCAAATGCGCGAGCACTTCGGTGTCGGTGTCGGATTTGAAAGTGTGTCCGGCTTTGAGCAGGCGTTGTTTTAGCGCGTCGAAATTTTCAATGACGCCGTTGTGGACGACGGCGATTTTGCCGGATTGATCGAGATGCGGATGAGAATTTTTGTCCGAGGGAATTCCGTGCGTGGCCCAGCGCGTGTGGCCGATGCCGAGATTTCCCGCGACCGGTTCGGATTTCAGCAGGCGCGCGAGGCCTTCTTCAATTTTTCCCTTTTTCTTGCGGACGAGCACGCTGCCTTCGTGTAACAACGCCACGCCGGCACTGTCATAGCCGCGATATTCCAGCCGTCGCAATCCTTCGAGCAGGATGGGCGAGGCCGCTTTCTTTCCAACGAATCCGATAATGCCGCACATAAATTTAACCGTGGTTTAAAATCCATTCAGACGCGCAGTGTAAATCGTCCACGACGACCGCCTGTTTGATTTGTTCCGGCGATTTGCGTTCCAGTTCCGCGCCATAACCCGTGCGAACCAGAATACTTTTTTGAACGCCCGCATTCCAGCCACATTCCAGATCAATCAATTTGTCTCCGACCATGAAGCTTTTTTCGAGATCCAAATCAAATTCATCGCGCGCGTCGAATAAAAATTGCGGCGACGGCTTGCGCCCACGGCTCGGCTGGTCGGGTGCTTCGGGCGCGACGTATATTTTCTTGAAGCGCACACCGTCGCCTGCGAGTTCGCGGCCAAGATGCTCGTTGACACGGTTGACGTCGGCAAGCGTGAAGTAGCCGCGCCCGACGCCGGATTGATTCGAGACGATGAACAGCTTGAAACCCGCGTCCAACAATTTTTTCAACGCTCTGCCAACGCCGGGAAAAATCGCCATATCTTCGGCGCGGCGCAGATAATTTTTTTCCGCGATGAGCGTTCCGTCGCGGTCGAGAAAAACAGCCCGGTTCATTTCCGTGATTGTGAATTTATTGTGGCAAGAATGGAATTGAATTTTTTTTCCATTCGGTTACTTTTCGCCGGTTCTCATTTTCAAACAACAACTGAACAAGCGCGCATGAACAAAGGCAGATTGGGAATTTTGGTCGGTGGAGGCCCAGCACCGGGCATTAACGGCGTCATCGCGGCGGCCACCATT